>CAYNXN010000006.1:0-23963 GCA_964401175.1 uncultured Dehalococcoidales bacterium
TTGTAACGGGAATCCGTGTGAATCCCGGCCTGCAGCCCGGTCAGGCTCACCGCGTTGCAGCCCATCGCCTTGAGCGTCATCGCCAGGAGCGTGCTGGAGACGATCTCTCCGGTCGAAAGCAGGACATCCATCTCCCGCTCATCCGGCCGCTCAACGAGTTGGTGTGCCAGCGAGATAAGCTCGTCCGTGGTGTCTCCCATCGCAGAGACCACCACCACCATATCGTTGCCGGCCTCTCGGCCGCGCACGATGCGCGCCGCCACACTGCGTATCTTGCCGGCATTGGCGACGGAACTGCCGCCATACTTCTGCACAATCAACGACATGCAGCCCCCTTTCAGGCCGTGAACTCGGACATCAGGCGGTAGCCTTCGTCGATGAAGACTCCGGTACGCGACGCCTCACGTTCAGTGAAACGGCCTGCACCGTTCGGATCGATGCCCGCGCCCCACAACAGGAACGGTACGGGCTCCGCCACGTGTGTCTGCACCTTGATCGGCGTCGGGTGGTCGGGGGCCACCAGCAGTCTCACACGCTCAGGCCCCAATTCCCGCAACAGCCTGACCATGTCGTGGTCGATGCGCTCGATCGCTTCCACCTTATCAGCCACGCTGCCGTCATGTCCGGCCTCGTCAGGCGCTTCCACGTGCGCCACCACGAGATCAACGTCTTCAAGCGCATCCAGTGCGCCCCGTATCTGTGCGCCGTAGTCGTTCTGCGTATCGCCCGTCACCCCCGGTATGCTCAGCACCCGCATCCCCGCCATCTTCGCCAGACCCTGCAGCAAGTCGACACCCGATGTCATGGCGGCCCGAAGGCCGTACGTCTCGACAAAGGCGGGCATCGCCGGAATACGTCCGCTGCCCCAGAAGAGCCATATCATCCCTGCCTCCGCCTCACCACGCGCGCGACGACGCGCGTTCACCGGATGACCCGCCAACACTTCCCTGGAGCGTTCCATCAGCCCGCGCAGATAGCGGCTTCCCTCTCCCCGGGGCAGATACTCTTCGATGGCCCCTCCCGGGATGTCATGCGCCGGGGTGCACTGTGCCTCCAGCGTCTCCTCATGATGGCGTATCTTGCACAGGTGCCGATAGCTGATGCCCGGATGGAAACTCACCTCGCCATCCCCGAGGGCATCATTCAGCGCCGCAATCAATCCATGGGCATCCTCGTTGCTGATGTAGCCGCAACTGTAGCTGGCCATGCGGCCATCGCGCACGCTCACGAGGTTGCAGCGGAAGACGACCTCTCCCGGCTCAACCGGCAACTCCATGCTGCGCGCCTCGATGGAACCTCGTCCCTTATAGTAGACCCGGGGGTCGTAGCCGAGCAGCGACATGCAGGCGCAGGCGCTGCTCGGCTCCATTCCCTCCGGGACTGTGCGCACAAGTCCCAGCCGACCCTCGCTCGCGAGAGCATCCAGGTTCGGAGTGCGCGCCAGTTCGAGACTCGTCTTGTCCCCATGGGAGAGGAGCGGCCAGCCCGCGGCGCCGTCCGTGATAAGCAGGAAGTACTTCATATTTGCAGCGCGTATTGAAGCACTTTATAATAGCACGGGCAAACGGGGCGTAGCGCAGTCTGGTAGCGCGCAGCGTTCGGGACGCTGAGGCCGGAGGTTCGAGTCCTCTCGCCCCGAGTGCTTCTATTCTCCCCGGGCCGCCCTCGGTGGATGCACCGTCTCTCCCTATGCTAGAATTCTGGCCGTTGTGGCCTTACATAACTGAGGAGGGACCATGGCGCTGAAGACTCCCGAGCAGTACAAGCTGTCGCTGCAGAAGCTCAGGCCGAACATGTACAAGTTCGGTAAGCTCATCGAGGATGTCACCACCAACCCGAACACCAGGCGGACGGTTGAGGGCCACGCGCAGCTCTATGCCGCCGCGCTGGATCCGCAGTACGCCGACCTTTTTTCCACCACCTCGCATCTCACGGGAGACAAGGTATCCCGCTACCTGGCCATCAATCAGTCCGCTGAGGACATGATTGCCAACTGCAAGATGAAGCGGGCAGCCTATCACCTGACGGGAACGTGCACCGGTGGACGGTGCGCCGGCTACAACGCCCTCAACTCTATGTGGATCACCACATACGAGATGGACCAGGAGTACGGCACCGACTACCACAAGCGCCTGGCGGACTGGTTGCGGTATGCACAGGACAACGACATCACCGTCTCGGGCGCGCTCACTGACCCGAAGGGCAACCGCTCCCTGCCTCCGTCACAGCAGGAAGACCCTGATATGAACCTTCATATCGTTGAGGTCAAAGACGACGGCATCGTGGTCCGCGGCGCCAAGGTCATGATCTGCGGCACCGCCGCAGCCCAGGAGATCTTCGTCCTGCCTGGTTCCGGCTATAAGGAGCCCGACAAGGACTACGCCGTCTCTTTTGTCGTTCCGAAGGACGTCGCCGGACTCACCATCGTCGAGGCTCGCCGGCCAAGCGACACCCGGGAGCTCGAGGACGGCTTCGATATTCCCAATGAACTGGGCGGCATCACCCAGGCTTACCTCTTCTTTGAGGACGTATTCGTGCCCAGAGAGCGCGTCTTCCTCGCGGGCGAGTTCAAGTACTCCGGCGCCGCCGTCATGAACTTCATCATGCCATACCGGGCCGCTATCGGCGGATGCGTGGCCGGACAGGGAGACGTTATGTGCGGTGCGGCTGCGCTCATCGCGCGCGCCAACGGGCTCTCCACCAGGGCGTTCACCGAGAAGCTGGTGCAGATGCAGATCAACAATGAGACCACCTTCGGCATGGGCGTCGCTGCTTCTGCGCTCGGCAGAAAGCACCCCTCGGGCGCGTGGCTCACCGACCCGATGCTGGCCAATGTGAATAAAGTCCACGTCGGCACGCTGCCCTACGAAACGAAGCGGCTGACCCAGGAGATCTCCGGCGGCATCGGAGAGACCGGCTGCATGCCTTCGTACGTCGACTTCAACGATCCGAAGTACGGACACCTGGTGCAGAAGTACCTTAAGGCGGCCTCGAGTGCGGAATCACGGGCGCGGATTGCCCGGCTCATCGAATGGCTCACTCTCGGCGCAGGAGTGCCGGGATGCATGCACGGCGGCGGTTCGCCCGAAGGCGCCAAGCTGATGGTTCGGCTCAACTCCGGGCTCGACCGGTCGATCGACTACGCCAGAAGACTTGCCGGACTGACGGAGCCAGTAGAGGAGCCCGCGCCGAAGAAGTAGGATGCAGCGGGCCCCAACACACACGCCCACTGAATCGCAACCATACGTCCCCCCTGCAACACAGGGGGGACGTATGCCCGGAACGAGCGTAGCTGGCGACAGCACGAGAGCAGTAGATTCGATTTCAGAGATAGCAGCAAAGGCAAGGAGGTAGTTCACTCATGGGTATGGGCAAGTTCCCCTATTTCACCGAGGAGCACGATGCGATCAGAGAGATCGCCCGCGGCGCGGCCGAAGAGTTCAAGAAGACCGCCGTGGAGGCTGACAAGAACCACGACTATAAGATCATTGAGAAGAACCTCAAGCGCCTCGCCGAACTCAATCTCATAGGCATACACGTCCCCACGGAATATGGCGGCGAAGGTCTCGACCTGGTGGGGCATTTTGTCGCGCTGGAGGAAGTTGCCAAGGGCTGCCTCTCCACCGCCTTCTCCTACAACACCCAGCGGCTGGCAATGGACGCCATCCGGCTTGGGGGCAGCGACGAGCAGAAGAAGAAGTACCTCATCCCCGCCTGCGCCGGCTCCATCGTCTCGTTCGCGACCACGGAGCCCGAGGCCGGTTCCGACGTGGCCGCGATCAAGACCACGGCCGTGAAGAAGGGCGAAAAGTGGGTCATTAACGGCACGAAGCACTACATCACGAACGGCGTCATTGCCGATGCGCACGTCCTCGTGGCCAAGACAAGCCCGGAGGATGCGCAGCGGCCCGAGTTCACGGCGTTCGTCGTCGACAATGACAATCCCGGCATTAAGATGAGCAAGGTCGAGGACAAGATGGGCGCCACCGCATCGCCGACAACCGAGTATTTCCTGGAGAACTGCGAGGTAGACGACGCGGCAATTCTCGGCAAGGTCGGAGGAGGCATGCCCCTGGCGCTGTCCGCCCTGGAGATCGCCCGTATCGGCATCGGCACGCAGGGACTCGGACTGATGCAGGTGGCCATGGAACAGGCCATCGCCTACGGCAAGGAACGCATCCAGTTTGGCCGTCCCATCCTCAAGAACCAGGCGCTTCAATTCCACATCGCCAACATGTCGTCTCGTGTGGAGATCGCACGGAACCTGCTGTTCCATGCCGCGTGGCTCAAGGACCAGGGTCTGCCCGCAGGCAAGGAGGCGGCAATCGCCAAGCTGTTCGCCACCGAGGAGTGCACCTGGGTCTGCAACATGGCCATGAACGTCCTCTGCGGCCCCGGCTACACCACCGACTACCCGGTCGAGCGGTTCTTCCGCGATGCCAAGGTCCTGGAAATGGGCGGCGGCACGTCCGAAATCATGCGCATGATCATCTCCCGCGAGGAAATCGGCAAGTTCTAGCAATCGAACAGCCGCAGGCGGGGCCGGGAGTAGTGCTCCCGGCCTCTGCCGTGCGTGGGGCGGGGCTGAAGCGCGACAGTTCCAAGGAGGTGTGTTCAGTTGCATATCATCGTTCTGGCGAAACAGGTACCCGATATAGAGAAGGTGAAGTTCCTCGACGATAGTAAGAGGGTCGACCGGAAATCCGCAGACGCGGAGATCAACCCCTTTGACCTGAATGCCGTTGAGGCGGCTCAACAGATCAAGGAGAAGCTGGGCGCCACGGTGACCGTCATCAGCATGGGTCCACCTTCGGCAGAGGCGGTATTGCGCGAGGCCATCGCAAGGGATGCCGACCGTGGCATTCTGCTCACTGACGCTGCGTTCGCTGGTGCGGACACGCTGGCAACTTCGTACGCGCTCGCCGCGGCGATTCGCAAGGTGGGCGATTTCGATCTGATTCTCTGCGGAGAGAAGACCGTCGATGGCGACACGGGACAGGTGGGGCCCGCTGTGGCGGAACGGCTTGGATTGCCGCTTCTGCCGTTTGTATCACAGCTCACCGAAGTCAGCGACCAGAAAGTCGTTGCCGTCATGGAGACGTCTGCCGGGTCACTGAACGTTGAGGCCAGCTTCCCCCTGCTGCTGACCGCGACGAAGGAGATCAACATCCCCCGGCTTCCGACATTGAAAGAGAAACTCAGGGCACGAAAGGCCGAGGTCGAGAAGTGGTCCGCTGCCGATCTGGCCGAGGTCGACGCATCGAAGCTCGGCGCCGACGGCTCCGCCACCTGGGTCGAGAGCATCTCGGTTCCCCCCGAGAAGAAGCGTAAGGGAGAAGTGCTCAAGGGAGAGGAATCGGCCAAACAACTCGTGGCAGCGCTTGACAAGTCGGGGCTGCTGAAAGGGTAGTGTGATGGAGAACAAAGGCGTGCTGGTTTACATCGAACAGGAGGGTGGCAAGGTCCACCCCATCGGCACAGAGCTCCTCGGCAAAGGACGTGAGATTGCCGACAAGACGGGTTCGAAGCTCTCGTGTGCGCTGCTTGGTTCGGGCGTTGGCGACGCGGCCCAGGAGCTCGTGGCCTATGGCGCGGACGCCGTCTACGTCTACGATGACGAGTCGCTGGCCAGTTTCGACTCGTTGGCCCACAAGCAGAACCTGGTCGCGCTCATCGGCGAGACCAAGCCATCCGTCGTGATGTTCGGCGCGACATTCACCGGCAAGGCCCTTGCCCCACGCGTGGCGGCTGCGCTGGAGGCGGGACTGACCTCGAACTGCACCGCGCTCGAGCTGCAGGACGACGGCTCGTTGCTTCAGGTGCGTCCGGCTTTCACCGGCAACTTCCTGGCCCGCATCAAGACCAGGTCCGTGCCGGCAATGGTTTCCGTTCGCTACCGGGCGCTTGAGGCAGGCGCGAAGGACTCCTCCCGCAAGGGAGACATCATCAAGAAGGATGTCCAGAAGGTGGACAGCGCGGTGAAGGTGCTCGGCAAGGGAGCCCCGAAGGAGGCGAGCATCGCCGCGGCGGACGTGATCGTCTGTGCCGGCCGCGGCCTCAAGAAGGCCGAGGACTTCGCCCTGGTGAAGCAACTCGCCGATGCACTCGGAGGCGTGGTGGGAGCGACCCGCCCCCTGGTTGACGATGGCTGGATCAGCAAGGACCACCAGGTGGGTTTCAGCGGCACCATCGTCAAGCCGAAGCTCTACGTCGGTGTTGGTGTGTCCGGCTCCCCGCAGCACCTCGCCGGCATGCGCGAGTCAGGGACTATCGTCGCCATCAACTCCGACCCCTCGGTTGCCCTCTTCCGCATAGCTGACTACGCGGTGGTAGGCGATATGTACGAGATCATCCCCCAGATGCTCGAGCTGCTCAAGAAGTAGCCCCTGACGCATCTTGCGGCGTCCTGGTCGAAGTGAACAGGGGCGGGCTCGCCAGCGAGCCCGCCCCTGTCTGGTAACCGTGGATTGGTTTGAGGGGTTTGCGCTGAGACCGCGATGTCACGCTCGCGCGCCCGCCCAGAGGCTCCCCTCGTCAAACCCTTCTCCCGACAGTTTCGCCTTCAGTGCCTCCACGACGCGTTCAACCGGAATCCGTATCTGCGCCAGGGAATCGCGGTCTCGAATCGTCACCTGGTTGTCCTCGAGCGATTCGAAGTCGACCGTCACGCACAGGGGCGTGCCTATCTCGTCCTGCCTGCGGTAGCGGCGACCGATGCTCTGCGTGTCATCGTACTCGGTGACGAAGCTCTTGCTCAGTCTCTCGTGAATCTCCCGGGCCAACGGTGTGAGTCTCTCGTTACGACTGAGTGGCAGCACCGCCACTTTGACCGGGGCCAGCGACGGATGCAGCTTCAGCACCACACGGGCCGCCCCCTCAACCTCCTCCTCCCGATAGGCATCGACAAGGAAGGCGAGCACCGAACGGTCGGCGCCGGCAGAAGGCTCGATCACATAGGGGATGTAGCGCTCGTTCGTCTGGGGGTCGAAGTAGCTCAGGTCCTTGCCACTGAATTTCCCATGCTGCGTCAGATCGAAATCCGTCCGGTTGGCGATGCCCTCGAGCTCAGACCAGCCGATGGGGAAGAGATACTCCACGTCCACACAGGCCTTGGCGTAGTGCGCCAGCTCGGTCTTCTCGTGCTCGCGCAGCCGCAGGTTCTCCCGGCGGATACCGAGGTTCACGTACCAGTTGAAGCGTTCCTGCACCCAGTATTCATGCCACTCATCGTCCGTCCCGGGCTGTACGAAGAACTCCAGCTCCATCTGCTCGAACTCCCGCGTACGGAAGGTGAAGTTGCCCGGGGTTATCTCGTTTCTGAACGACTTGCCTACCTGTGCGATGCCCAGCGGCAGCCGCTTCCTGGTGGTGGTCACCACGTTCTCGAAGTTCACGAAGATACCTTGCGCCGTCTCCGGCCGCAGGTACACGACGGCCGCAGCCTCCTCGATCGGCCCCATGAAGGTCTTGAACATGAGGTTGAAGTTGCGCGGCTCGGTCAGCTCGCCATCGCACGACGGACATGAGGGCTTCTGCAACTGGTCCGCCCTCCAGCGCATGTGGCAGACCTTGCACTCGACCAGGGGATCGCTGAAGCCGTCCACATGGCCGCTCGCCTTCCAGACCATCGGATGCATCATGATGCTGCAGTCCAGTCCGACCACATCGCCTCGCGTCTCTACGACGCTGCGCCACCAGGCGTTCTTCACATTGCGCTTGAGTTCCACGCCCACCGGGCCGTAGTCCCAGCAGCTTCCCAGACCTCCATATATCTCACTGCTCTGAAAGATGAATCCCCTGCGCTTGCAGAGCGAAACGATCTTGTCCATGGTGACGTTGTCTGGCATGTCTGACCTCCAAGCGACCAAGCTTATCAGCTTGCTACGTGCCGCGCAAAGACGAGGCGGTGTTCCGCGAGCGTGGTCTCACTTCACCAGGGAGCGCGTGAAATCAAGTCCCGTGCGGATCACCGAAGGGATCAGGCTCTCTCCCGGCTCAATCCTCGCATAGACCACATTGGTGCTGGACGTGAACGAAAGGTGCTTGATCATCGAGTAATCCTCGGCCTTGATGGCCTCCGCCCAGCCGAAGACCGCCTTCTCACCGCGCGAATCGAGATAGAGCAACTGGAACTCGACTCCGCCGAGGACCACTTCTTTGCGATGAAACTGCTCGATCCGATCGATGCCTGCGGGAATGAAGCGGTACTGTCCTTTCTGAATAAGGTGTGCTTCTCCAGGAAGGCCGCGTTTGCTCTGAATGACGACATAGAGCTTGTCGTGCGGCATGGTGAAGCGAGAGACGGGCAGGTACATGATGCTCATTCGAGGCTTGAGGTGCAGGGTGGCCTTGACCTCCTTGATGACGTCGTCCTTCAACTGATAGTCGGCACGAAAGCCAAGGTAGCCGCCGATCCACGTATACATCTGGTCGGCAGGCTTCAGTGCCTTCTCCATGACGCCGGAGTAGAACCGCAACAGTGTCACATTCTGCCGTCGCCCCATGAAGTAGGCCACCGTCGTCCCCAGCGCGGCCACGATGATGAGCGGGAGTATCCAGGATGATGCATCCATGTCTCAGTTTTCCTCTCTCCTCGGGGAATGTGTGCCTGGGTTGCAGTCTCTGTCACGCGCTGTGGCGAGCGAACGGAGCAGGGATCCACTCGCCGAAGTCAACCTGCTCTGCCAGCTTCCGCAGCGCCTCAACACCTACCGGTTCCGACGTGGAGAACGGCAGCTTCCTCGTGGGAAGCCCCAGCGCCTCACCGATCTCGGCGACCGTCTCTTCATCGGATGGCTTCATACCCACCTTGTTGATGATAACCGGCCCGATGGCCATCGACAGGTTTCTCAGGCTGGTCAGCGCACGCTGCGTCTCGAAAAGCGAAAGGCGATCAGCATTCATCACCGGCATGACACGGCTGATGGATGCATCCGCCTGCATCGTGGTAAGCCGGCGCATCCGGTCCACGTATTCGCGCAGTTCGCTCATCACCCCATCGCTCTTCTCGTCTGCGGGAAGCACTTGCTCAACACCGTCAATAACATGCTTACGCTCCCCGTTGATGTTCCTGATTATCTGACGCCGGTCCAGTATCTCGCGCCGCAAACCTGAAAGCCGTTCTCCCCAGAGCAGGGATACGCGGGGCAGCGCCAGGACTCTCAATGTGAGCCCGGTTGGAGGCGTATCGAATACCACGACCTCATAGCGGCCTTCCGCCTCGCGAAGCAACTCCTCCATTACTTGCAGCGTGGCGTACTCCTCGATGCCGGGGGAGAGCTTCATCGCCTCCAGATAGCCTTCGATGTTGATGGTCTTCAGGTAACCGTACATCCCCTTGAGCTTCTGCGTGCTGGCATCGAGGTAGCGCACGATGGCCGCGTCCATGTCGACCTCACTGGCCCAGAGGTTCTGAACCACTTGGGATACCTCGCCCGAGAGGCTGCGCCCGAGCACATCACCGAGGTTGTGGGCCGGGTCGAGTGAGACCACGAGCGTCCGCCACTGACGCGCTGCCTCCAGCGCTAGGGCGCCGGCGCATGTCGTTTTGCCGACGCCGCCTTTGCCCACCGAGTACACAATCCTGACTGGCATGGCAACCTTCCTCAGTCGATGAACATGCCGGCGACCTCTCCGGCGACGTCGTCCAGATCGCCCGCCCTGCGGCTCATCACATGCATCTCTCTCACCATGTGCGGCATGAGCCGCAGGGACAGGTCCGACGGCGGGCTTGGCAGCCCGAGAAACGAACTGAATAGAAGCAGGGCTAAGACGTTTTCCATCTCCCTGAGCTCGAACTCGACGTACTCAGTGGAATGGGATCTTAGCCCGCTTCCGAAGTCCTTGATAAACCCTATTATCGTTCTGAGTATCACTACGCTACTTGCCCGGACCACTCCTCAGCGCACTCAGCGCCTCGACGAGGAGGATGACTGCCAGGACTATCAGGATGTACATGAAGCCCAGCGTCAGCGGGCTGGCAGACGGTCCCATCGTCATCACATACCAGATCATGGCGCCAAACACGGTGATCCAGAGGAAGAAAGCAGGGATGAGCGTGAGCCAGCACTTCTGGCCGCCGCGCAGGATCTTCGTGGAGAAGACGCACGCCGTGATGAGGGCGACGGCAGCGAGCATCTGGTTCGCCGCACCAAAGGCGGCCCAGATGGCCGAGAATACTCCTCCCGTTGTCGCCATGTACACGCCAAGGCCACCGGCGATGATGGAGGCAATCCACTTGTTGGTGAAGAACTTGTAGCCCCCTCCGGACTGTCCTGCAGGACTCACAATCCGGCCCCAGAAATCCTGCCACGCGAACCGTCCAAGACGGCACGTTGTGTCAAGCGACGTCAGCGCGAAGGCGCAGACAACCAGCGAGGCGAAGGTCGTGCCGAACGACAGCGACATGCCGAACGCCTGATTGGCGCCCATGGCGTATGCCTGGCTGAACTGAGGGATGCCGAGCACAACCCAGCCTGCGGCGCCGACATCAGCCGCCGTCTTCTGCGCAACCTCGAGGCCAAACGCACCCAGAGAGGCAACCACGACCGTCGCCAGGAAGCCCTCCGTCAGCATCGCGCCGTAGCCGATGCGCAGCGCGTCCATCTCGTTGTTGAGCATCTTGGAGGTCGTGCCCGAGCCAACGATCGCGTGGAAGCCCGAGAGCGAGCCGCAGGCGATGACCAGCGGTACGGTCGGCCAGAACGGGGATGCCTTGCCACCGATGAGAACCGCATCGAAGCTCGTGAACGCCGGCCAGCTCATGGGCTCATTGATGATGATGAAGGCCAGTCCGCCGATCACCAGGAACGCAACCAGCAGGTACGCGTTCAGGTAGTCCCGCGGCTGCAGCAGGATCGTCACCGGAAGCGCCGCTGCCAGGATGATGTAGATCAGCAGCACCCAGCGCCACACGCTCGCCTCAGCAGTGAGCGGGTTCCCGAGCGAGAACCATATCGCCAGGACGAGTAGCACCAGGCCCAGGGCCGTCATGGCCGCCAGGCTCTGCTTCTTCCA
Organism: uncultured Dehalococcoidales bacterium; assembly: GCA_964401175.1. Taxonomy (GTDB): domain Bacteria; phylum Chloroflexota; class Dehalococcoidia; order GIF9; family AB-539-J10; genus SKVJ01. The sequence goes on from CAYNXN010000006.1 coordinate 11,017, forward strand.
GTAGAGCAGGTAGCCGATGAGAACGGCAATGAGGATGAACAGCACGGAAGCCATCGCCACCGAGGGAACGCCGACAAACGTGTTCATCACCACGTTGGTGAACGAGGCGATGATGAGAATCATGGCGATGTAGACGAAGACACCGAAGATGACCGACACCCTCGGCTTCATCACCTCGCCGGCGACCCACTGAATGGAGCGGCCGTCGTATCTGATCGATGCCACCAGCGCCATGAAATCATGCACGGCGCCGATGAACGCATTGCCAAACCAGATCCAGAGGATGGCTGCGCCCCAGCCCCAGGTTACGCCCTGAATGGGGCCGACGATTGGACCCGCACCCGCGATCGAGGCGAAGTGGTGACCGAACACCACCGGCCACTTGCTGGGTACGTAGTCGACGCCGTCATACAGCCTGTGGGCTGGCGTCTTCGCCGTCGCATCGAGCTTGGCGACGCTGTGGGCGATGCGCTTGCCGTACAGGAAGTACACGGCCACGTAGATCACAAGCGCAACTACGATGATTAACGTGGTAGTCAACTGCTCTCACCTCCTTTCCAGGAATGTAGCTGGGGAAGCTGTGAAGAGAGACGCCCGGACACAACACTGCTACATAGGCCTCACCTCCGCGTATCCCGTCTCTGGCTAGTGTATCGCGACACGATGCACGACTGTTGTCACATACTAATTCTGCCCCGTACCTTTGTCAATAGGTTGAAAGCGTCCACGCCACGAGACTTCCCCGCGATTATGCCGACCGATGCAGGAGACCGGAGGTGGAGTCATTCGCCTCTCGCTCGCGCTCCAATCCGGAGGCACGGGCAGACTGAGGTGTACGCCGTTCGAGAGGTGAGGCCGATGCTGCCGGCACTCGACTTCCGTTGACTGCCAGCGCCGAGGATGTTGCAGCCTGGTCGCTGGCGACGCAACGGAGCTTCATCCCCGTGTGACGGCCCCCTGCAATGCTGACGATCGCGTCCTGACTCCGGCAAACCCCGCCAAGAAGCCTTCTTGGGAGACGGCTCCGCTCCCATCCACCGACGGCAAACTTGCACGCGCCTGCCACCGGATTCGTGTTGACACGCGAGACTGGCCGATTTACAATATGCCTTGATCCTTGAGGTATCCGGCGGTGCACAGATGACCATCAACTACACCGGCAGGATGTACTGGAGCCGCATCTTGAACGCCAGCCTGTGCAAGTTCTTCATCCTCGGCGCAGTCTGCGATGGCCCGGCTCACGGCTACGAGATCATCCAAAGAGTTGCACAGCTGACCGAATACTTCTGTGTGCCCACCCAGGGGACGGTCTATCCCGTCATGCGGGAGTTTCAAGCATGCGGCTGTGTCACGTGTCACCAGGAGGTTGTGAACGGACGGAGGCGCAAGGTCTACACCGTAACCCCCAAGGGACGCGAGGCCTACCGCTCTGGGCTCGACGTGTGGAAGGATGGTCTGGCCCATATAGGGAAGTTCGTTGAGGGATAACAGATACATACCCCCCCCGTTCTTCTCTCTTGTGAATATACATTGATGGTCGAGGTATTTTGCGTGCGAAAGGAGACGCCTGCCACCTATGAATTCATTGTGGCCCTCGCTACAGTTCTTCGGCCTGACTCTCGCGGAGCTTCTCGCCCTCTTCCTCGGCATCAGTACGTTCGTTGGGCTCGCACTGCAATACATTTCGAAAGACTCGTTGCAGAGATGGCTCCAGAGGAAGTGGGGGCTCGGGTACCTGTCCGGTGCGGGACTGGGAGCGCTGACGCCGTTCTGTTCATGCTCCACCATCCCGATGACCGTCGGGCTGCTGCGAGCCGGTGTGCCTTTCGGCGCAACCATGTCATTCCTCCTGGCGTCGCCGCTGCTCAATCCAATCATACTCGCGATGATCCTGGCCCTCCTCGGCTGGAAGGCCTGCGTAGCTTACGGTGCGACCACCTTCATTCTGGCCGTGATTACCGGCGCCACCCTTTCGTGGCTGGGGTACGCCAAGTACGTCAGGATTGTCAGCGCCGACGAATTTGAACGGGCGGCGTTACCCACGTTTGCGGAGAAGCTTCGCCATGCCTTCGCTGGCGCCTGGCATGACCTGCGCGGGATCCTGCCGTTCCTCCTCATAGGAGTTGCGGTCGGGGCGGCGATACACGGCTACGTCCCCAGTGAGATGGTGGTGCGATTGGCCGGTCCGCAGAACCCCTTTGCGATTCCGGTGGCTGCAATCATCGGCGTGCCGTTGTATGTACGCGGAGAGACGATCATCCCGGTGGCGCTCGCGCTGGTACAGAAGGGCATGAGCATGGGGGCGGTCATCGCGCTGATAATCGGAGGGGCAGGCATGAGCATCCCCGAGATGAGCATGCTGGCCGGCATCCTCAGGGTTCAACTGGTGGCCGCGTTCGTGTTCGTCGTATTTGCCACGGCAGTCATTGCAGGATTCCTGTTCACGCTGCTCTGACAGATGGTAACTCGCCTTACGGCACCCCACCACAGTTGTCATCGGGACCGCTGGTCAAGTGCCTGTTTCCGGGGTCCATGTGGTAGGAATTTGCGGCAGTCATGCGACCACGATGCGCCGACTTCGTTCTACTAGTGCAGAAGGAATAGAATACAGTGGAATTCAGGTTCCTGCCTCGCTTCGGGCGAAGGGCGAAGCAGGGAAGAGGACAGAGGGGAACAGCTACTGACCTTGATATGGACCCCCCAAGCCGAAGAAGAGGCAGGTGACATGTCGAAGAGTATGCAATCCCTGGTGAAGATATCGCCGCGCCTCATCAGCTGATAGAGTGGCATCTTCCCTTCGGTTCAGTCGAAGACAAACATCCCCAAGACGCGCGAAGAGGTCAGAAAGAGGTTGTGCTCGTGCTGTGCTCGTGAACGCACTGAGACGGCCGAGAACTCAACCACAGCGCCGCGGTTGAATAGTGAGGGGAAATGAATTGGAAACGAATCCTTGTGTGCATGTTTGGAGTTGTAGTGATAGTCTGTCTCCTGGCAGGTTGTTCCGGCGGCAATCCGGCGCCACCTCCAGCAGCCCCCACGCGGCAAGCAAGTGCGCTGCCGACGGAAGCCAGCCCACGGGAGAGCGCGCCGCCGGCGAGCGCCACTGAGTCTGCGAGTCCTGCGCCGACGAGCGCCGCGGAGGCTGTGAGTCCTGCGCCGTCAAGTGCTGCCGAGGATGAGAGTACCCCCCCAGCGGGTCCCGCAGAGCCCGTTACCGGCCCCGCGGCGGAGCGTTATACCCCGCGGACCGGGGATGGCGTCGACGTCGTCTACTTCGAGGCGAAAGATCCGTGCGGCTGCATGGCCAGAATAGGCGACACGATTGAGAGGGCGATACTCACGTACTTTCAGGATGAACTGCAGAGTGGCGAGCTACGATACTTCGTCATTGTCTCAAACCTTCCGGAGAACAATGACCTGGTGGACATGTTCGACAGCCAGGTGCTTGAACTGTGCATCGCCGAATTCCAGGATGGACAGATGGCGACCGAGTCGCTTGCCGAGGTATGGACACTCAAGAACTCCCCTTCCGAGTTGGAGGACTTCGTACACACGCGCGTACTGAGCAGCTTTGAGGACCAACGGTAGGCTATGGATGTCCGCCACCCGAGGACGCCATGCGTCCGTATGGTGGAGGAATTCGTCGGCCGGAGTCAGAGACCAGTGCCCAGGCAGTCATGCCGTCCACCGCGCATTGAGCCACAGCTCTTGTAGAATGGTGACACGTGCACAACTGAGCATTCGCTCACCCAGACATTCTGTTGTTCTCATCGGCACCGGTTATTGGCGCTTTGTTCACACAGGACTGCCCCGGCGCACACGTGCCCGTAGTTAAGCGGACAGCGCACCAGTTCTTCGGACCAGAATGACCCAAGCTCAAATCCCGCACGGTCTACGCTCACCCTGGTCGGAAGTCGGATGATCACAAATCAGCCCGCAACGATCGGCCAGCCAGCAGCTACGACTGGTCCCAGACAGGACCGACCACGTCGGCTCCATTGATGGACGTCAGTTGGTGCTCGTTATAGGCGGCCATGGTGTCCTCACGCAGAACCCGGCGGCGCTCGGACTCAGCAAACGCCAATAGGTGACCAGTAGAAATAGCAGGTGCAGGTATCAACACTCATGAGGACGATGCCGTCCGCGGTAATGGCGTGCACGTCAAGCTGTCAAGTATCCGAGGGCGTTTCAACTACTTGCTGCCTGATGCTCACTGGCAGCTTTGAGATAACATCGGGACAACGAAAACAGGGGTCGCGGCATGTCGCGCCACTGCGTCACTCACGCCTCCGAGGAAGAGGCCGGACACGTAACCCCGCCCCTGGCTGCCCATGACGACCAGAGAGATGTTATCGTCCTCAGTACGCCGCACAATCTCCTGCTTGGGCGACCCATAGGGCAACTCGATCCTCACTTCAGCCGCGCCCAGCATGAGCAGTTCCGCCTGCAACCGGGTCAACCGGTCGGTGTCTATGCGATTGAATTCCTCGAGACGTCCTTCCAGATGCCCTGCGAGCTTTGTCTTGTCCTGGACATGCAGCAGCGTGACTCGCCTGGCGCCTTTGGCGGCCAACTCTCTGACATATCGGTACGCACAAGCCGCATTCTCTGAGAAATCCGTGGGGAAGAGAACGTGGGCCAGAAAATCGCATTCGCGTTGCTCGCACACTGCCCGGTTCCCCTGCTGTACGAGCTTCAGTCTCACCAGCAGCACCGGCAGGCGGGCATTGTGCATCACACCGCTGGCCACGCTCCCCAGCAGCATTTCGCGCGACATCGTCTGCCCGTGAGAGCCGACGACGATGAAGCCACAGTCATGTCTCTCGGCCTGATAGCCGATCTCTATCTGCGGCAATCCGAGAACCATCTCAGCGCTCACGGCGAACCCTTCGTCATAGAGCATGCTCGCCTGCCGGTCGAGTGCGGGCTGCGACAGCTCCATCAGTCGAGGCGCAAGGGTGCCGACATCACGTATGTTGAAGCACTGGATGAGCACTATCTCGTCGGTTCCGAGTGCCCTCAGCCCTTTCGCACAGCGAACCATCTGATCACATGCTTCTGACAGATCGGTGGCAATCAACGCTCGTGAGAACATGTCCACAATCTCCTAGTTCATGCTGGCGCTTCTGAACCAGCCTTGTGTTCGCAGACAGATCTTTACCAGCAGCAACATCACCGGCACCTCGATGAGCACGCCAACCACCGTGGCAAGGGCCGCACCGGAAGAGAGCCCGAACAGCATTACTGCGGTAGCGATGGCGACCTCGAAATGATTGGAGGCGCCTATCATCGCCGTCGGAGCGGCATCGTCATACGGCAGTTTAAACGCCCTGGACAACAGATAGCCGATGCCGAATATCAGAGAGGTCTGCAAGAACAACGGAATGGCGATCCACAGTATCGTCAACGGGTTGGCGAGAATGACGTCGCCCTTGAAGCTGAACAGCAGAACCAGGGTCAGCAACAGCGCGCCTACGGTCACCGGCGTGAGGACGTGAAGGAATCTCTCGGCGAACCAGATGGGGCCCCTTGCAGTGATGATCCATTTGCGTGTGGCATATCCGGCCACAAGCGGCAGTGCCACGTACGCACCAATCGAGATCAGCAACGCCTGCCACGGAACCGGCAATCGGCCCACGCCTAGCAGGAACCCTCCAAGCACCCCATACAGAACCAGCATCGTCAGCGAGTTGATTGCCACCATGACCAGCGTGTGGCCGGCATTGCCACGCGCCAGATAGCCCCACACCAGCACCATGGCCGTGCACGGGGCGATGCCGAGCAAAATCGCACCCGCCAGATAGCTGCGCCAGAGCGGGATCTCCAGCACCTTGACGCCCTCGTGCAATACCACCGTCCCCGCGCCATGCGCGGCTCCCAAAGGCAGGTCCATGCCGAAGGGCATCATCACAAGATCCACGGCATCAGGACCGATGAAGCCATGGAACAGTATGCCGAGAAACAGAAAGGCGATGCCGTACATCGTGAACGGCTTGACCGCCCAGTTGATGAAAAGCGTCAGCCCTACCGGCTTGATGTTCTTGCCGGCCTTCACCACCTCAGCGAAATCGATCTTCACCATGATGGGATACATCATGAAGAAGAGGCAGACTGCTATTGGTATCGAGACGACGGGCGCGCCGTTGATGAATATGGAGAACCCGTCGAGGGTCCGTGCGAAGTTCGGTGCCACGCGCCCCAGCGCGATTCCACCGACGATGCACAGCGCCACCCAGAGCGTGAGATAGCGTTCGAAGACGTTTGTCATGCGCCGTTCATCGGCGCGACTTTCGGCGCGAGTCATGTCCTCTCCTTGAATGAGCTACGTCTTCACCGCAGTGATGAGCGCGGACCGAACGAAGTCCTCGTAGCCAGCGCCATGCTGCCACCCACTGATAACTGCTGCGCTGTCAGTCTTGACTTCTACCTTCACTTCAGAGAACCCGGCATCGCGAAGCATCTGTTCAATGTCCGCAACGAGCGCCGCGCCCCCCACACATCCGCACAAGACCCCAGAGTCGTTACGCATACTTGCGGGCAGCGGTCTGACGGCCACGACGTCGGAAATGGCCAGTCTGCCACCCGAACGCAGCACGCGATAGGCGTCGTTGAACACTGACTGCTTGTCTGGCGAGAGGTTGACGACGCAGTTGGAGAGAATTACGTCTACACTTTCGTCAGCTACCGGAAGGTGTTCTATCTCGCCAAGGCGGAATTCGACGTTGCTATACGCGGCCTCACGGGCGGCGCGCCTTGCCTTGCTCACCATGTCTGGCGTCATGTCCACGCCAATGACTCTGCCACCGGGGCCCACCTGTCGAGCTGCAAGAAAACAGTCCAGCCCCCCTCCGCTGCCCAAGTCGAGCACGGTCTCGCCCATCCTAAGGCTGGCGATAGCATGCGGGTTGCCACAACCGAGACCCATGTCGGCCCCCGCGGGCACAGTCCGCACGTCGTCCTTGGAATAGCCCAGCTTCTCCGCGTAGTCGGCGTCGGTTCTGGCAGTCCCGCACTCTCCTCCACAGCAAGACGCCCCTTCCCGCCGTGCAATGTCGCCGTACCGGCTGCGCACCTGTTCTCGAAGCGCCTCATCATCAGGTCGATTCATCTTACCTCCGTCCTTGCGTTCTTGGTTATACATCCGTCGAGGTCAGCAAACGCCTCGCCGTTGAGTCCTCTGAATCCGGCACAATTCAAGCCGATCACAGTCAAGCACCTGAGCAACAAACGTAAGGTCCGCCCGAGCCTCAGGTGACTGTGACAAAGATTCGGAAAGCCACTGTCTCAGTAGCGGCGGAAATGTCTCAGACAATCGATAGTAGACCCACCGGCCATCCTTGCGGCTTTGTACCAGGTGTGCAGTGCGCAGAATGCTCATGTGCCGCGACACTGTCGCCACAGCCAGGTTCAGCAGCGCGGTTATTTGACAGACGCAGAGCTCATTCTGCGCGAAGAGCACACAGACGACACGGAGTCGGTTGGAATCCGCGAGGGCTTTGGCGATGTCGAGTGCCGGTTGCATGAGTGCACTCCATAGTTCGATGTTTGTCGAAATATAATGTGAATCTTAGCTGCCGACACCGGGCACTGTCAAAGACCGAACACTCGGTCGTTGGGACGCCCTGACCATCTGCGGCAATAAGTCCGGCAAACGAAGTCTGGGGCAGCGTCTGGCAGTGACGCATGCGCAGTCGCGCGAGGAGAAGAAAGGCGGTGTCGTGACAGAAACCTCTAGAAGATCCTGGAGACAACCGCGATGGCGAGGGTAACAAGGATCGTTATGGCACTAACGCACGGAGGCCGTCACCTGGCAGTGTACGGAGTTGCAGGACGCAACGCCAAGGCGAGTTACAGAGGTCGAGCTACGTCGACGAGATGAACCTCGGACGGGGGCTCACGTCGTGCCGCCTGCGGCCGCGTTCCCTCCTCTGCCTACGACCCGGGCAGCGTCTCTGAGAGGACGCACTGCCGCCACGCCACAGGAACCTGCGACCGTACCGTCGTCGTCTGCCATCAGATCCGCGACCGTCCGGTTGGCGAGCACCCCCTGCACGGCAGACGAGAGTTCGGACCACAGGCGTCGTATGGCGCACGTCTCCGCGCGGACGCATGTGGACGGGTTCGAGGCACAGTCGTCCATCGGCACCACCCCTTCCAGCAGATCAACTACATCCGCCAGCCGGATGGCGCCCGGTTCCTTTCCGAGCGTGACGCCACCAAACATGCCACGAGTAGTGCGGTGTACGCCGGCTGCAATGAGTGGTTCAACAGTATGCTCGAGAAATGAAAGAGTCACATTCTGCCGGCGCGCAATCTCTTCGAGCAGTACCGGGTGTCCTGTGCGCTGAGCCGCTATGTCCAGCAGCGCCCTGAGACCATAGCAGGTCCTCATACTGAGCCTTATTAGCCTCCCTGTGGCCGATCACCAGGTAGTCTGTCAATGGAGTGGCAGACGGCCGCCTGATGCAAGTGTCCCACCAATCGTGCTTGACGTGAGCGCTCTGCTGTCAGCTACCGTCGGACCTCGAAGAACATCCTTGTCCTGGTGGGAAGCTGCAAGTGAAGGTGGGTGCATTGCACCAGCAACTCTCTGACTCGTGTGCATAACAGTGGTGTCTCCTCCCGTCGGCCCGCGTGCAATCGCCAGTCAACGCGGCTCGGTCCGTAATCCCTTGGGCACGTCATGTCCCACAGTCTTCGGCCCCGCAGCCCGACGGTCGAGAAGCGACCACAAGCGCCGAGATGAGCTGCGCCTCGGTGATGAGCCCGCACACGACACTCGCGCCCGCACCTTTGACCAGTGCGACCAAGCGATACCTTCTGCAGACGTAGTGGTCTACGCCACCACTCCAGCGAAACCATTGATGGTGCCGCGGTCGGAGGTCCATTGGTGGTCCAACTCGTCCCCGTTTGAATCGGCCGCTATGCACTCGATGAGTACGCTGTCGCCCGGGCCAAATGACCCGCGCCCGTCACTCCAGCGAGACCATTTCCTGAGGGGTGTTTCCGGCGGCACAGCCAAAGAGCATGGTAGTAACACGGAACAGCACTGCGGCTGCCGTGATTGCCCCGACTCTAAACAAGTATTCACCTGCCTGCTTCACATTTCATGGTCCGGGTGCACGCTTCGCTACACTTCTGAGGTACACTGCGGCGGCAGAAGCCGGGTCAGCTACGTCCAGCCTCTGTTGATCAGTATCGGTTGAAGATACAGTCGCACGTCGCGACTCTAAACACGAGGGCCGCTTTCTCGCTGTTCCCAAAGCTGTCTTGCACCGTCACCGCCACTGTTGCACGGGCGCCATGCCCCGGAGCTGTCCACAGTACGCTGCGACCGCTTCCTTCAATCTCGCCATAGTCTGAGCTCCACTCGTATGTCAAACCGTCGTCGGTTCCGGCCGTGATACAGGTCATCTGAACAGGACTGCCGCTGTACACGCCCCGTTCCGTCGTGCGCCAGTCCGCGCCCAGCGGTAGCATGGATACCGCGAAGACCCCTGTCTCATCGTCGCACTCAGCCGTGAGTTCCTCAATACGAAACTCCTCTGCCGGCCTGTCACCTGTCGGCTCATCCTCAATAACAGGCGACGGGGAGGCGCTTGGAGGAGGCGTTGTCTGAATGGTGAGCGAGGGCGCAGAGGACGGCTCGGCCGCAGGCGAAGGCGCACTCTGGACAGGGGAATCCTTCCAGACGACTATGCCGAGAACAACAGCGATGCCAACGATACACAACACCATTACCACCTTGAGAAATGCGCCCATGGCTGTCTCTCCTCGCTAGTACTACCGTCTGTGCCACTGCCCGTGAAGAAGGTTGCCTTCTCTCTTGCATGAACTCAGCGCCGACCCATGATCTTGTCCACCCGCTGCACCACGTAGGCACCGAGAGCATCGTAGTCATCCATCAGCACCCAGATCTCACGAACCGGTGTTGCCACCGCCTTTCCGTCTTCATACGTCACTATGAAGAAGTCGAACGGCTGGCTGCCATACATTCGTACGTACTGTTGGTTGGCGGGGTCGTCTGAGTAAAGTGAGTGAAACCTGACGGTCTTGTTCTCCATTTCCTCGGGCAGGTGTTCGTACAATGCCGTCCGTATGACATCTCCAATCTCACCCAGACACCCGCAGGCATTGAAGGTCTGAAAGAAGACCAGGTCGACTCGTGGTTCGCTGAAAGGCGGCTCTGTCGCTTCGGCCACCTCATCCGGCTGCTCTACCTGGACGTCGGCGGCGGTTTCGTCTTCAACCGGCGCGGCAGAGATCTCCGGCTGCGGCTCCAATCCGGCTGCGGCCTCGGGGCCTCCGTGCGCTTCGTCAGGCAGGTGGCCAGCCTCGGCCTCCGAGATTGGGGCCTGTGAGGGGATATCAGCAGCCGTCACGTTCGTCGCCGAGCAGCCAGCCACGCCAGCAAGCAGCACGATCACGAGCGCGACACCCATCACCGGGGGCGCCATTCTCAGAACGGGAACTCGCGAACAGATTCTCAACATGGCTACACACTCATCAGGTAGTAGATGCCGGCGCCGATGAAAACGATGGCCGTGACGGCGCGTATCCATCGATCTGCCCTGGTGAGCTTGTCGGTCCAAGCAGTGACACGGGAGACCCCGAACGACAACAGGGCGCCGAAGATGAGGACCGGCACCCCAGTTCCAATGGCGAACACCGCCGGTAACGCCACACCTCCCGTCGTGCGGAGCGCCAGCGGAATCAGCACCGCGAAGAACAGGACGCCGCTGTACGGACAGAACGCGAGCGCAAAAAGTGCCCCCAGCGGGAAACCACCCACCACCCCCATGTCCCCGAAGCGCGCACCGAGGCGCTGCAGTGCCCCTCCTCCCGAAATCGCCGGAAGCCGATCTGCCAACAGCAGAAGGATCCCCACAAGAATGAGAAACGGTCCGATAAACCTGGCCCCGGCGCCCTGCAGCGCCCGAGAAAGCACGCTCACCTCGAGTCCCGCCAGCACGATGAGGATGCCGATGGCCGTGTAAGAGAACATGCGCCCCAGGGTGTAGAGCACCGCTGTCATCACCGCGTGACCGGGCTGCGTGCTCTTGCGGCCAACATAGGCCAGTGCGGCTACGTTAGTGGCCATGACACACGGACTGACGGCACACAACAGGCCCAGTCCGATGGCTGCCAGCAGCGGAGCGTTCGACGAGACGAGTGTGGATACGTCCATGGCTATCGCTGTTCCTCCAGACTGTCCAGAATCAGAGTGCGCACCAGTTCCTCGATCGCCTCGCTATTGCCGGTGAGGCTCCATATGCCGTAGTCGGGCTCAAGCCGCCCCTGTCCGTCCTCGAATGACCCGATGAACAGGTCGAACGGCTGGGCGCCCAGGGATTTCACCAGATCCATGTTCGCCGGCGAATTGGAGAAGAGCATGTAGAACCTCAACTCTCCGCTGCGTAGCTCCGGCTGGAAGTTCGTGAGCACCGCTGACTCAACCGCATCGCCCACTTCGATCATGCAGGCGCACGCATTGGTCGTCTCGAAGTACACCAGATCGACCCCATCGCCGTCACGTGCGGTGTACAAACCGGTCGATGGACCGATGATCCGCCCGTCATCGTTCGCCAGAGGAGCAGGCTCCTCCTCAGGATGCGCGGGCGGCGCGTCTTCGGGTTCGCCGGAGGCGGCCGGGGCCGGAACGGAGGCTTGAGGTTCCTCCGCTGCCTGCGAGCCGCCCTGCTCCTCCGCACCCGAGGGCGGAGTGGTCTCTTGTGGTACGTCCCCTGTCGGTGTGGTCGGCATGCTCCCGGAGGAGCACCCGGACAGGACAGGCAACAGCAGCATTGCCGCGTACAAAGCCAGGATCATCCGTCTGGTGTTCATGCATTCCTCACAATCTGATGGCGTTCCCCCGCCCGATTTGCCGGCGCTCCCCAGCTCCGTCGCGGATGCAGCTTCTGTGCCGCTTCAGCGGTCTTCTGTGCAGGACACGCGCGCAGCGTCGAGCGCCCGGCATCGTGCCGCACGCTATACCCGCAGTCAGGCGAGGCCCGCAAGGCTCTGCTCAATGTGTTCCCGCACGTAGAGATCGATGGCCCCGGCGTCCCCCATCATGCCCCACAGCTCATAGAGAGGCGTCGCCACCCCCTTGCCGTTCTCTACCTCCACCACAAACAGGTCGAACGGCTGGTTCTTGAACATCTCGAATACATCTCGGTTCGACCAGTCATCCGAGTAGATGACAAAGAAGCGGAGTTGTCCGCTCTGCAACTCCGGCGCAAAGTGAGTACTGACCGCGTTCTTGACGGCCACACCCACTTCCGCCATGCACTCGCACGGATCGCTCGTCTCGAAGTAGAGCACATCGACCCCGGTGTCGCTGCGCAACTGGTAGGCGCCCTGCGCCGCGGTCGTCTGACCGCTGGCCTGGGCAGGAGGCGGTGTTGCTCCTCCGGAGCATCCGGGAAGAGACGTCAGAAACAAGACACATAACACGGCACCACACACGACGGCCTTAGTTCTCTTCATTGCGTTCAACTCCCGCTCACTGCTTCACGGGCTGCAATTGAGACGCGCAGCATTTCAGCCTGGCAGTGCACCACGGATGCGCTATCCTTTCGCCTCAAGAATCATCTTGCGTACGTCGCTCTTCGACGGCACATGCCCGCTGGAGACGACCTTGCCATCGATGACAAGTCCCGGCGTCATCATGACCTTGTAGGACATGATTTTAGCCATGTCCTTGACGTCCTCGATGTCCGCATCGACGCCGAGTTCAGCGACCACTTCTCGCACTTCTTTCTCAACTGCCCTGCACTTCGCACACCCGGTACCAAGAATCTTGATGTCCATTTCATCTCCTCCGTTCACCACAGGACGCAACCTCAGCCTCCGCGGTTGAGGCGGATCATCGTGATCCTACAAGACATACCCGGCCACCCATCCAACCAGTGTGCCGAGAACCACGATCGTCGGCACGTACACCA
>CAYNXN010000007.1:0-22508 GCA_964401175.1 uncultured Dehalococcoidales bacterium
CATACGAGATAATGAGCGGTGACTGGAGTTCAGACATGTGCTCTTCCGATCTTGACGCGTGACCGAGCCAACCGCCCAGCGGACGATGCCGGACTTGCCGTGTGTGCTCATGGCGATAAGATCGACCTTGTTCTTGGTCGCGTATTCGACTATCTCGTTGGCCGCGTTGCCCTCCAGCACCACCACCTCGGCGCCGCCGCAGAACGAACGCAGGCTGTCGGCGGCGTAGGAGAGATACTCCTCTGCGGTGCGGCGGTCGCCTTCGCGGACCTTCTTCGCCGCCGCCTCTCCCACGTAGTTGGCCAGGCTGGGTGAATAGGGGTCAACCACACGGAGCAGGATTACCTTTGGCGTGCCACAACCCTTTGCGATGATGCGCACGTGGTCGATCACGCACTCGGACTCCTTGGACCCATCCAGTGGAACCAGTATCTTCTCGTACATCTGCTGCTTCCTCCTCTCTCTATTGGGATAGTGGTACCAGTGCCAGGCACAGGACTCCAGTAGTGTGGGGACTGCGGTGTATTGAGTATAGCCGCGGGTCTTAAGGTGGTCAAACCGAACCCGGATTGATCCTTTCGCCCACCGCGCCGGTGTGGCGGGCGCTCATGTTGTATACTCGCTCTGCGTTGTCCCGGAAGAGACGACGAGAACACACTCGGGAGGTGTCTACTCCATGGCTGGTCGGAGCAAACGGATTGACGTCGATATTCGCCCGATGGAGATCGATGATCTGAGCGTCGTCTACCGCCTGGGAGAGAGCCTCTTCACCAGCGATGAGTACCCCATCCTGTACCGCACATGGGATCCCTATGAGGTCACGGGGCTGTTCACTTCGGATCCCGAGTTCTGCCTTGTGGCGGAGGTGGATGACCACGTGGTTGGCTTCATTCTCGCCACAACCATTGTGAAGGAAGGTACCGCGTGGAAGCGCTACGGGTACCTGGAGTGGATCGGTGTGGCGGATGGGTACCAGCATGCGCGGCTGGGGCTGCGCCTGTATCGCCGCCTTGAGGAACGCTTCCGCGAAGAGGGCGTGCGCATGATCATCGCCGATACGGTGGTCGAGAATGAGAAGGCCATCGGCTTCTTCAATCGCCTCGGTTTCACCGCCACGGGCAGGCACGTGTGGCTCGCCAAAACGTTGCGGCGAGAGGAGCCGAGGGAGGACCGGGTGGAGAACAAGACCGCTCGCGCCCGCCGCCGCCGCACCTCCAGGAGCGAGCCCCATGTCGCGCAAGGTGCGGCTGTGGAATTGCCTCCGGGGGAGGAACACTCAGATGCCGCGCTCTGACGCCGCCGTGAACGCTGAACGCCTTCGAAGATTGCTTGAGCAGCTCGTCAACATCTACAGCCCGTCGGGCAAGGAAGAGGAGGCGATTTCCTTCGTCGCCGACCACCTGCGGGCGCACAACGTCCCGGTTCACCTGCAGCCGGTGGACGAGCAGCGCAGCAACCTCATCGCTATACCCGAGGGTCTGGAGCAGATCGAGCTCTGTCTGGTGGGGCACGTCGATACGGTGGCCGCGTATGACCTTGACGATTACGGTTTCGAGATGCAGGACGATGAGGTGCGCGGCCTCGGGACGGTGGACATGAAGTCGGGCTGTGCCGCCATGGTAGAGGCGTTCACCGTGTTGTGCAATTCAGGCGGCGCCACGCCGCCGGTCGCGCTGGCGCTGGTGGTGGACGAGGAAGAGGACAGCGCGGGAGCCCGTGCCCTGGTGGACGAATACCACTTTCCCTGGGCCATCGTGGGCGAACCCACGGAACTGGCTCCCTGCCTCGGTCACTACGGCTACCTCGAGGTGTTCCTGCGGGCGAGGGGCAAGCGGGCGCACTCGGCGCTCCCGGAGGTCGGCCAGAACGCCATCGAGGCCATGCTCCGGCTGTTGCTCCACGTGACGGACTTCGCCACCTCGGAGGGATCACGCCTGGTCTACAACATCCGGGAACTGTCGGGCTTGCCCTCGGGATTTGTGGTGCCGGACCTCTGCGAGGCATGGCTCGACTTCCATCTGCCGCCGGACATGCGCATGGATTCGCTCAAGGCGGACCTCGAGAACATCGTTGCTCCGGACGCGCTGGGCATGTCGTCGCTCGACCTCTATATGCGTTTCGAGGATACGTACGCGGGTTACGAGATCTCGCCCAACAGGGCATTCGTGAAGCGACTGCGCAAGGTGTACGAAAGCCGCTCGCGTGGGTGGAGTCCGCAGTTGTTCCGCAGCCACTCCGACGGCAATGTGCTCTGGAATGCCGGCATCGACCCCATCGTGCTGGGGCCGGGGCGTCTCGATCTGGCGCACAGCCAGGACGAGGGGGTTTCCTTCTCGGAGGTGGTGCAGGCGGCGGAGCTATATCTCGATATCGCGCGGTCGGTTGCCTGACGGCCGCCGCTGAAGGAGAAGGTCACATGCATACGGTGACGACGCTGGGTACGCTGGCCGACAATTACACGTACGTGATCGCCGCGGACGGTGAGGCTGTGGTCGTCGACCCAGGCGAGGCCTCTCCGGTACTGCGCGCCTTGGAGCGCTCCGGCGCGCGGCTGCTCGCTGTGCTCTGCACCCATGCGCACTTCGATCACACGGGCGGCAGCGACGAGCTTTCAAGGCGTACCGGCTGCGACGTGATGCTGCCGGACACGTACCCGCTGGATGCCGGGGTGGAGCTGCGGGTCGGCCCGTTCGGCTTCACCGTGCTGCGCACGCCCGGACATTCCCTCGACTCGGTGTGTCTCTATCTGCCTCCCGGGGAGGGTCAGCCGGGTGACGTGTTCAGCGGCGACACACTGTTTCTGGGGGGCTGTGGCCGCCTCCTCACCCGGTCGCCCGAGATGATGTGGTCCTCGCTGCAGCGCCTCGCCGCGCTGCCGCCGGAGACGCGTGTCTTCCCGGGACATGACTACACTCTGGAGAACTACGAGTTCGCCGTCACCGTTGAGCCGGAGAACAGGTTGGTCCGGTCTCGGCTCGAAGAGATACGTACTCTCATCGAGGCTGACATGTCGACGGTGCCGTCGAGCATCGGCCTGGAGCTGGCCACCAATCCCTTCCTTCGCGCTGGCGCGCCCGAGATGAAGCGGGCACTGGGGATGGAGGGAGCGGCGGATGTCGCGGCCTTCGCCGAGCTTAGGCGCAGGAAGGATCGCTTCTGAGACTGACCTCTCAACGCAACAGCCCCCACAGTACATGCCACACCAGGTCGGCAGCCGTGTGTACCGTCACGGCGGCGAGGTACCCGCTGCGCCGCAGGAAATAGGCGGCTACAAGAGATAGCACGCCGTTGAGCACGAAGATCTCCGCCATCAGCGCCGCCGGGATATCCGCAACGGTGTCCACGTCCAGCAGGAACATGAGGGAGGGGATGTGCCCGGCCGCAAAGAAGATGGCCGAGAAGATGGCCGCATTCCAGAAGACCGCCTGTTCCTGACTGCCTTTCAACACCACGCGCGAGATGAGCCAGACCAGGAACGGGATGAAGAAGAGCCGGAAGACCATCTCCTCGCCGATGCCCGCGCTCAGGGAGGCCACTATCGAGGTCGGGAACGGAGGATGTGGCATAGGTCCCAGGTGGTGGAAACGGCTGAAGAGATTGTCGGCCACGATGAAGAGCAGTCCCAGCCAGAGTCCGACGATGAACGGATTGAGGAACCTCTGACGCGTCGATACACGCTCGTCCAGCAGGTCCGGGTACCCCAGCTTCCTCGTAAGCCTGAGTCCCACGTAACCCAGTCCGCCGTACATCAAGAGCACCAGGCCCGCGCCCAGCAACGCCACGGGCAGCAGGTCGGAGTCGCCCTCGGGCATGCCCGCGGGAGTCCCCTGGGGCAAGAACGTCGCCACGCCCGCGAGTACGGCATTGAGCACTACCAGTGCGATGAAGACGGTGGTTGATCGGGAGGATCTGGTCATCGGGTGTCCATTCTAGCCCACTGAGGTCGACCCTGCATGCCACCCTGTGCACGCGCCAGACATGTGGGTCCAGGGGCAGGGGAACAACGATGGAAGCGGTTCTGTCCCGGCGCGTCCATCTCACGCAATGACAGTCTGGACGGAGCTGTTGCTCCGTCCAGACTGCGTCTCTTCGCCTGGTTCTACTTGATGCCGTAGCGGGCGCTGTTCTTGCGCACTTCGGACACGAAGTCCGTCACTATGGCGTCGACGGTGTTGAACTTGGGCTGCCAGCCCCACTCGCGCCGTGCCGCAGAGTCGTCCAGCGAATCGAACTGCAGCGTCGCGAAGTAGTTGAGCACAACAGGGTCGGGATTGTAGCTGATCGCCGCATCCGGTATCTGCTTCTTGATGGCGGCCTCGATCTCCGCCGGTGAAGCCGCCTTGTTCACTCCGGCGATGTTGTAGTTCAACATCTTGATGCCGGACATGTCTGCCTCGGCAAGGACCGCGAATGCCGCCGCAGTGTCCTTGAAGTAGATGAGCGGAAGACCCCGGTCAGGTGGTCCGTAGCACTCATATGGTCGGCCAAGCGCGGCATGCTCGATCATCCAGGAGTTGTACTGTCCGATGGCGCGCGTCCTGATGCCGGGTCCGACCAGCGAAGGGATACGCACGGAGCGGAAGTCCGTGTTGAACTTCTTGCGGTAGAACCGCCCCAGCAGCTCGCCGTACACCTTGGTGCAGCCGTACATCGTGGTTGGGCGCTGCAGCGTGGTGTCGGTGACATCCGCCGAAGCCATGTCGAGCCCGTATGTTCCCGTGGTGCTGGCCATGACGAGCTTGTTGGGCCCGAACAGCCGGACGGCCTCGAGCATGTTGAAGGTGCCATTGACGTTCACCTGGTGCGCCGCCCACGGGTTGGCCTCGGATGGCAGGCTCAGCATTGCCGCGAGATGGAAGACGCAGTCAAAGCTCTGGCTCTTGAAGACGTTCATGACCTCCGGCCAGTTGGTAATGTCTCCCAGTATGATCTTCGGCTTGACCCTGGCGTCGTCCCAGTGGTTCGTTGGCAGTCGGTCGAGTATCACGACCTCCTCTCCGCGTTCCAGCAACTGGTCGACGAGGCACGCTCCGATGAATCCGGTTCCTCCGGTAACTAGTTTGGCCACTGTAACCCCCCTTTTCGCTGTCAGACTGTTTGCTGCGTCGATTTATCTTCTCGCCCTTGCGTGGGCGGCTCTTATTGATGTACGACCTTCGACCAGGCCGCATGCCCGGCGGCGGCTGCAATTATCGCACGTATCGCTGGCTGAGTGAACCCGCTCCAGCGCCTGTATCCTACCCTGCAGTCGGCAGATACGTGCGGCGTCGCACTGCCTGAACGATGATGGCTGCGCTCACGAGCACCATACCTGCGATGGCCGCGGTCACCACTGCCTGGTCAGAGACAGTGGCGTCGCCAAGCCGTTTCAGCGCGATGCCGAGGAGTGCCCAGTCCACCACCAGGCAGAAGTAGATGTCCTGCCGCCGGAATGCCATGGCCAGGGCAATTGCCGTTCCCACGGTGATGACCGCGACGGTCCAGAACTGAGGGTTCAAGCCCCACGCGTCCCATCGTATGGAGGTGAGCAGAGCGGCGACGTTCGCGATAGTGGCCACGGTGATCCAGCCGAGGTACACGCTGAACGGCAGGTGGACCAGCATGCGCTTGCCGCGTGGCGCCGTCTGCACTCCGATGCCCAGCCGGAGGTACATGGCCAGCAGGGACGCCAGCAATAGCAGCATGAGCACGAGCGTGATCGGCAGAAACTCGTAGTGCCAGGCGAGTATCCACGCGGCATTGGCAAGACAGGAGACGAAGAACCACGCACCGATGCGGTGGCCGAAGGTGTCGTCGCCCCGCCGTGCCGCCAGCCAGTGGTAGACTGCGAACGCCGTGAGCAGCACGTAGATCAGGCCCCAGATGGAGAAGGTCAACCCCGCCGGCACGAACAGGTTGTCATAGCGGGCCGAGACATCACCCGTGGTCAAACCGTTGATGGGAAGTGCGTTGGCCAGTCCGTTGAGGACGAGCACCAGGATCAGGCCAATCGTGTTCAGCAGCGGCAGCGCGTATCTGTTCGTGGTCACGGGCGCACCTCATTCTGCAGCCGAATACCATAGCTTAGGCCTGTACGGTTGTAAGTGCAATCCGGCGGCGCGAACGACTCCATCTCTGGTCGCTCCCCGGCAGCGGTCCGTCGCAGCCTGTTGCGTCGGTTACCTTGTGCGCCGTCATCGAGTGATACAGTGGTGATTCACTCAATGCCTGTGCGCGGGCTCCGCTATGCTGTTGGCCGCAGGGTTCGCGTTGGGTTCTAGGGTCTTCTCGTTGTCACCGGTTGTATGAGGCAGGTGAGCAGCGCGGCTGCCGCTGCCAGGCTGCCGCAGATCATGAATGGAAGTGAATAGCTGCCCAGCGTGTCATAGCAGTAGCCGGTGACTATCGGACCGACGGCGCTGCCGACGCCGATGCTTACCCCGGTGGCGCCCAGCAGCGCGCCGTGCGCCTGCAGTCCGAATAGTTCGGCGACGATGTGCGAGTTCAGCGGCACAATTCCGCCGAAGGCGAAACCGAAGCAGATGGCGCCGGCGAAGACAGCCCACGTTTCCTTCACGGCCGCAAACCAGAACAGACTGAGCGCCAACAGGCCGTACTGCAGTACCATGAGGCGCTTCGAGCCGCGACGGTCGGCGAGGCTGCCCACCCCCACACGGCCTGCCACGCTGAGCGCGCCGATGGCAGTCATGGTGCTGGCCGCAACGGCGGGCGAGAGTCCGAGTCCGGTTGCGTGTACCACCACGTGCACCATCACGGAGTGCACGGCGAAGCCGAAACCTCCGAACGACACTATGAGCAACCAGAGTTGCCGCGTTCGGAGCGCATCGGAGAATGAGAGTCCTGCAGGCGGCGGCGCCGTCCGCAACTGCCGGGCGTCATCGTTGCTGCCCAGTGGCTGCAGCCCCATCATCGCGGGGTCCCGTCTTAGCAGTTGGGCTGCCAGCGGTACCACCAGGAGCAACAGTACCCCCACCGCCAGGAAGGACGAACGCCAGGAGACGGTGCGAATCAGCCAGTCTGCAACAGGCGGCAGGATCATCGTGCCCACGCCGACCCCGCCCATCACTATCCCGGTCATGAGGCCTCGTCTTGCGCGAAACCAGCGGGCGACGGTGGACATCAGAGGCACCGGACCGCCGCTCACCCCTGCACCGATGAGCAGTCCATACAGCAGGTAGAGTTGCCAGACGGCATTCACCCTTGAGATCAGTGCGAATCCCACACCGAGGAGCAGACCACAGACGGTGACTATGATTCGAGGGCCAAAACGGTCGTTCAGCCTCCCAACTCCTATCGCCAGCACCCCCTGCGTGATCATGTGCAGCGAGAACGCGGCAGACGTTACCGCGCGGCTCCAGCCAAACTCATCCTGCAACGGTGCGAAGAAGACGCTGAAGCTGAAGACGGCGCCAGCATTGACCGCGATGATGGCGAATGCCGCTGCCACCACAATGTAACCGTAGAAGATCTGTGGCCGGGCTGTATCTGCCGTGTTGCGCTTCATTCCCACGTGTTGGTTGCGGTCTGCCGCGTCAGCCGGCCGCAGGAAGTAGCCGGGTCTTGGCCCGAGCGGGGTGGTGCTGCCACGCATACTGTACGCGCTCAGGCTCGTTTCGTCCATCCAACTGAGCGTGACCTCCCATTGGCCGGCACACCGGACTGCTTGCGCGGGCGGCTTCCGAAGTGCCGACCCCGCGGCGCGCTGCATCGATGCGGTGTGCGGGGACAGCCAGAGCCGATGGAGCGCTTGATGGTTGCCTGACTGGATGAACCGACTCACGGGGGCTGCGATACGTGTTGCGAGCACGTTGATGTGTTCGGTGGCGTCCAACCGCCACCCGGCTGCGGCCCGCTGCCACGGCGTTCCCGGGAGGACGTGCCGGGCTGAAGCTCGCCCAGAAGGCGCGATGTTGCCAATGACGCGCCGAATCCCGGGAGCGGGACTACTCCGGTATATGAGCACCCGGGGATGGCCGCCGCAGCCCCTTGATTGCAGCGGTTTTACGAGACTGGGGCATCCCCGGTGGGGGGACTGATCTGGCCTGTCGTTATCTGACAATCACCGTGAGTGCCAGCGTCCAGGCGGCCTTCTCGCCACCATCCCAGGGTTGACAGGACTCCAGGTACGCCGCGGTGCTGCCTGTCCCGACTGTACTGAACGTCCAGACATGGCTGCCGCCCGCGCCGGGCTGCTATGCCCGCACACGCCGGCGTTCGTGAGCGGGACGTGCTGTCGCGTTTGAGCCCCCAGGGGATGCCTGACCACTCGGGCTGGCGATAGCGCACGGCCTCTACTGCTGGCGCCTCGCCACGTCCAGCGACGAGCCGAAGATGGGGTTGGCATCCCCCAGCACGTCTATCGCCGTCCCCGTGATTGCCTTACTCTCGTCCGATGCCAGGAACAGTATCACTGCGGCGATATCCTCGGGCGCTGACACGTTGGGGGGCAGCTTCCCACCTGTTATCTCGCGCATCATCTCAGTGTCTGTTGGTCCCGGGCAGATGCAGTTCACGTCGATCCCGCAGTGCTTCACCTCGGCTGCCAGACACTCGCTGAAGTTGATGAGCGCCGCCTTCGTCGGCCGATAGGGCGAACGCCCGGCCGCGCCCCGCCGCCCTCCGATGGAGGAGACGTTGATGATCCTGCCGTGCCCCTGGGCCATCATGTACGGCAGGACCGCCCGGGAGCACAGAAACGTTCCGGTGAGATTTGTGGCAACGACGCGATTCCAGTCGTCGAGACCCAAATCCGACACCCGTGTGTACGGCAGGTTCACACCGGCGTTATTCACCAGGATGTCGACATGGCCGAAACGCTCCCTGGCTGTGTCCACCATTGCCTTCACGTCGGCCTCGCTTGAGACGTCCGCGCGCACCGCAATCGCTCTCCCACCTGTGGCTTCCACCTCTGCAACCACCTGCTGACAGGTCTCTGCCTTCCTTCCCGCCACTACGACTCTTGCTCCCTCTCGGGCGAAGGCAAGGCAGACGGCCCTTCCGATCCCCCTGCTTCCTCCTGTGACGATGACGACTCTCTCCGATAGTCTCATTGCATGGCCTCCCGTGCGATTCAGTCCGGTGTCCGCCAATGCGAAGCGGGACGCGTTGGATTGTACCCGGCCCGCCGGGTTACCGCCAGACCACGGCGCGCCATCTTTGATGCTGCCGACGGCGGGCACTTATACCGGCCGTGCCCGCCGGGCGGTCCGGCACGTATCGTGCGGATGGAGCAGTGGACGGCTAGTGCGGCGCGACCGCCAGGTGCAGGCTGCATTCCGCGGCATGTTTCGTGATGGCATCCACGATGTCCTGGGGAGGTAGTGTGATGCTCACCCCGCTGTCTCCGTCAAACCGAGAGAACCAGAAGAGGTACTCACCCTCCGGCAGTAGAGAGAGCGCGGCCTTGAGTTGTTCGACGCCGACCGCATAGACGTGAACGAAGCCGCCCTCTTCGATGGTCGTCTTGATGCTGAGGACTTCCTCAAGCATCTTGTTCCGGTTTGTGCCGGTAATGAGTTTGAAGTGCCACTGGCCTCCGTGTTGCCATGAGTAGAGCTCGTAGCCCTTCATTGAGGCTGGCAAGGCCACTACCTCCGGCTGCGGCGTACCGGTCAGTTTGCCGGCCTGCTCCAGTGCCGCGAACACCCGGGCATCGTTCCTCGGGTCGTTCAGAACGTCGGTGAACGTCCACGGATAACCGCGGCGTATTGGAACGACTGGCGATTCATCCAGAATGAGCGGCAGCCAGATGGTCACGCCGTCGAACGACTGCGACGAATACAGCACCCAGAACGCCCCCCAGTACACGGGGGCCCTGTCCACGCAGACGAGGAACGACGTTCCGGATGTCGGGACCTGTAGTGCCTCGATGCGTTTGACTGCATCCTCGGTGAGCGTCATCTCATGCGTGGATGCATCGTAGCTGACGATATCGTCCATCGAGATGATGGGTTCATCGGCCAGTTCCACGTGGCTGAGCATCTCCATCTGCGACGGTGGGATGTCGTTTCTGGTGAGGTAGATGGCAAAGCCATCGCCGGCGGTCGAGTCCGCGCAGCCGCTCGACATAATCATCACGCAGCACGCCGTGAATGCAGCGCCGGTCAGATAGCGGTGATGCAGTTCCATCATCTGCCCTTTCAGCGGTTCTTCGTCCGCCACACAATCATACGAGGGGCAGGGAGAAGTATCACAGTAAGCGGGTGCAGTCCCGCGCGGCTCGGTGCTCTGCCCTAGGATTCTCTCACCTGGACCCTGAGCAGAATCGGGCGGATGCCTGCACCGAACACGAGGGCAAGTATGAGCATGCTGAGGACGCCCAGGTAGGGATTGGGAACCGACGAAGAGAGCCCCATTGCCCCGACGACCGCAGTGCCCACGGCCCGGAGCAGTGCTCCGTCGCCAGCCATGTTGAGCAGTCCCATGATTGGGCCCAGCATGAACGGCGCCGCGATGAGCGCGATCTTCGCGTTCCGTCCAGTCACGCGGAAGACGAGGTACGTGAACCAACCCACCGATGAAAGCAGGAGGAAGGCCGCAAACTCCCACGTGATTGTGCTCAGAACGTCCGCGCGGCCGTACAGCAACTGGTACAGCACCGAGGTTCGTGCGAACAGGAGGTTGGCGGATATGAACACTGTGACTATCATGGCCCACGCTGCCGACATCGCGGCCAGTGTCAGACACATCGCTATGAACTGTGTGCTGCGCGAGACCCCGTGGTACAGCAGGAATCTGAACCCATAGGGCGTCAGTATGGCGCCCATCGCCAACACCCACAGGAGTGAGACCACATCGGTGGAGCCAATCGTGGCGTGGGGATCCTCGATGGCTGTGAATGCCGGGACCAGGACCGACAGCAGGGCATTGAACGCCAGTACCGCAGTGATGGACACCGTCTGCCATTTCAACACAGTCAGCGCGTAGAACTTGACGACTCTTGCATAGCGATCCATCGCTACTCCTCCTCGTAGTTCGTCAGGCCGACGAAAATATCCTGAAGTCTCTTGGCGCTCATATCGAGGCCGAGTTCCCGAATCATCTGGTTGTCGTCAGCACTACGTGACTGCACGATAGTTGCCGTCTTCAGCCTTCCCAGAGACTCCTCTCGGATCACGTTCTTGCCTGAGGAGTAGCGGTCGACCGCCTCCCCGGCTCCCGACACCGAGTAGGCTCTACTCAGGAGTGGCTCGACCGGCTCGGCAAGGATGAGCCTGCCTTCGTTGAGGATGATGACCTCTTCGAAGATGCTCGCGGCCTCGTCGATGAGGTGTGTTGATACCAGCACCATTCGCGGATGCTCGCTGTACTGGGCAAGCAACTCCCGATACAGCATCTCCCGGTGGGTGGCGTCCACGCCAAGTACGGGGTCGTCGAAGAAGACGATTGGTGCGCCTGAAGACAGTGTTACGATGAAGTTGAATATGGAGTTGTAGCCGGTGGACAATCCGCGCAGTCGCTTGTCCAGGGGCAGTCGGAACCGGTGTGCAAGGTCCTTCGCGTACTCTGTCTCGAAGCCAGGGTAGAACTCCCGGCTCCAGCGGAATCCCTCCACCACCCTCATCTCGCCGGGATGCGCCACCTTCCCCGACATGCAGCACACCCGGGATAGAACCTGGTCGTTCTCCACCACCGGCTTTCCGTCGATTGTCACGGCACCCGAATCGGCTGTGACCCTGTTCGTGATGACGTTTATGAGAGTCGTCTTGCCCGCACCGTTCCTCCCCAGCAGGCCATAGACGCGTTCACCCTCCAGCGTCACGGACACGCCATCGAGCGCGCGGACGGTACCGTAGTACTTGGAGACATCCTGAATCTGGATCGTGCTCATTCTGAACAACCCCTCTCAACCATCGACATGAGGTCTTCCTTCGACATGCCCAGACTGCGGCATTCCGCAATCAACGGCACCACGTAGTTCTCGAAGAAGGCGCTGTGCCTCTTCATCGCGATGGCCTCGCGGGCACCCGGGCAGACGAACATGCCGATGCCGCGCTTCTTGTAGAGGATGCCGTCGGCGACGAGCAGGTTCACGGCCCGGTTGGTGGTGGCAGGATTCAGCTTCAGGGTAACCGCCAGTTCGATGGTCGACGGTATCTGCGTCTCCTCGGCGTATACCCCCCTGAGGATGCAGTCCTCCAGCTCTTCCTTGAGTTGCAGGAAGATGGGCTTGTCCTCGCGTATCTCCAGTTCCACTGGGCCGTGTCCCGCTGAGATCCTTTCAAGATGCTGTGGTTGTATGGTTACCTAGTAAACTAAGGAACTATAGCACTTCATGCCGACTGTGTCAACTGCCACCGGATTCTGTGTGGGAGGGGTTGTCTCCGTCCTCCCAAAGTGCTCTTCACGCAGAGGCCGCTGTGCCTGGAATGCGGGGATACCATACTCATGTCCTCGGATCACGCAGTCGCAATCACGTCGCTCACAGGCCCAGAGACGCCCACACAATCGGACTACTCCTATGTACAATCATCGCCGCGCCGGGCGGCGGTGCCGAAACGCAGCGTGTGCCGCTCGCAGGTAGATCGATGAAACCTGCGAACGCTGGAGCCACGCCGCCGTGGGTCACGTCCCGAAACCGTCCCGCAGTCGTGGTCTCACACGCCGCAGGCCTCATCAGTGGGGAGGGTCCCGGCGGCGGCTTCCTGCGCGCCGCGGGCCGTGCCCTCACCGTCGTCAGCCGCCGTATTCACTTCAGCACAGAGGTGCGCCTCTACCATCTGTCCATCGAGAAGGCTGCTATGGTGCCTGTGACGGCGTCTTGCGATAACGTCAGCCCGCATATCATCGAGTCATCCAGCCAGCCGCTCGAGCTCGCTGCTCGCGGGTTTGAGAACACTCTCGAGGCCCTGCCGGGAGCGGGCAGGAAGCTGGACCGCGGGGCCGTCGCCGCCTGCGCCTTCGTGGGACACGAGCTGGCGAGCATCGATTGGATGGCTCTCTCAAATGAGGCGCGGCCTGCCGTCGACGCTACCGCTACCTGCGGCGGTTGACAGCCGGATAGGCGTGTACGGGTGGGGCATACACGATGCCGCGCTTCAGGCGGCGGGGCATCTGTGAGTACCGGTTCTCGGTTAAGGTGCAGTACCTGCATGCCCGTGCGTGTCACGTCTGCTACAGCACGATTGCCGTCTGGAACATCCCATCGCAACGCTCCGTTGAGCGATACGGCGCCATGTTCGACGTGGTCCTTCGGCATGTGAGCTGTGCGGCACATCGTATCGTGGCTGCACATGTCCGGCTGCTTCAGCGGCAGACATGAACCCGAGACGGCAGGCGTCTTCGCGTCCACGCTCGGCCATTTCTCTCTCTCACGGAGTATGATGTAGGCCGTGACTGCTGACATGACACCAGGAGTTGACCCACCGGCGGATGCGCCCTGTGTAGGGTCACGCAGTTTGGCCGGACGCTCGTCCCGAGCATGGGTGACGCCGCGTGATGCACCCGGTGTTGTGGTGCGACATGCCTGCAACCTGCTCAGGCGGGAGGGGCTCTCAGGTGTCCTTTCGGGAGTGGGCCGGTTCCTCGGTGAGCTGCGGCGGTCCGTGTACCGTAAGAGCTACGTCCGGCACTACCTCCTGGATGTGGGCGTATCGGTCGCGATTCCCTTCACTCCGCCTCCGGGCGTGCAGGTGCACTTCATCGCGTCGCGCGAGGATGCTCTGCAGCTTGTGGCCGACGGTTTCGATGACGTACTGAAGGCGGTGCCCGGCGTGGAACGAAGGCTGCGGCACGGGGCCGTTGCTGCCTGTGCCTTCGTCGGCACGGAACTGGCCAGTACCGACTGGATTGCGCTGACGGCCCGAGCGAGACAGGTGGTCGATCCTCTCCCGTACGAGATTGACTTCGAAGGTGGCGAGGCCTGTACCGGAGGCGCGTTCACGATGCGGCGATTCCGCAGACGGGGCATAGCGTCCTTCCGCTTCAACCAGGCCATGCGCTACCTCCACGCCAGAGGCTTCCATACCTGTCATGATGCCATCGAGGCGGGCAACGTGGCGTCGCAACGCTGCGTGGAACGGAGTGGCGCCAACTTTGACGCCGTGTACTGTGAACGGCATGTTCTCGGGCGGAGCAGCTACAAGGAGGTGTGGCGCCAGGCGCCTACGACAGGTGACAGTGGTGCGCAGCTCTGATGCATAGCCGGTCGGCGCCCATGCCCGCCGTTCTGTTGCCGGCGCCAGCTTGCGATTGCCGAGCCTGCGCTCATCCGGACAGGTGACGTATGGTCACGTTGCCCCAGTGCTCCTTCAGGTGTTCGGCCACGACTTGGCGGTGACAGTGCTCCGGTTCTGGCTCACTGCAGAGGAGACAGGCGCCATCCATGTCCCGGGGCGCCAATGTGCGCTCAATCGCTCTTTCGGCGTAGAGCATCCGCAGCCTGCGTTCATGCTCGGGCCACGCTGTTTTCCCACCGCGGTAGGCCTCCAGCATCTCCTTCGTTGGAGCCAGTTCCGTCCGGTGCTCGTAGGCCAGGCCCAGTATCGCCTCGAGGAAGAAGACGAGGTCATCCCTCTTGGTGAATCCAACAAGCTGTGACGTGTTGTTGAGGCGCACGTCGATCACCTTGCGTACGCCTGCAGCTTTGAGGGCGCTGAAGAACTGGCGCGCGCCCTTGCGCCCGTAGCCGATCGTGAATAGCGTGATAGCCGGTGTCCCTGTCTCCGATGCGCTCATCCGTACCGCTGCCCCTGACGCGGCAAGGGCCCTCCTGAGTAGATTATACCCGGGGAAGTGGCGTTGCTCCGCTGTGGTTTCTCCCTACAGCCTGACTTGTTGCGGCCACGCCTCCCGGCGGCAGGCCGACCACAGTCTCTCCAGGTATGAGTGGGTGTATTCCTTCTCGATGAGGTGGAACAGGTACGCGCCTCGGTCGGTCAGCCGGTACTCCGGCCCTTCCCGCCGCACCAGCCCCAACGCGCGCAGCGCGCTCAGGGAGGCGTGAACGGCAGCGGGCATCTCCCGGCCAAAGAGTACGCGGAAACGGTCGGTGTCGATGCTTGTGTCGTAGCAGCGCCAGAAGAGCCAGTATGCCTGTCGGTCGCCCTCGTTCATCCGTGTGCTCAAGGCTGCCGGGATACCGGAGCGCGTCGCCGCGATGTACTCCTCCACGGCGAACGTGTTCACCTGGAAGCGGTCGCCCAGCCGTGACGAGGCGCCGGCGCCGATGCCCAGGAACGAATCCCGCGTGACGGTGGTGTAGCGCGGCGCGCCGGGCCTGTTGAAGCTCCAGATCGACGACCGTTCGTATCCCGCGCTGCGCGATTGCTGGACGACCGCCGCGAGCATGCGCTCCTCGGCACGCCGCGTGGGCAGGCGTACACCCTGTGAACTCAGCCGCGCCGCCAGCGGCGTGTCCGCGAACTGGATAAGCGGGTAGGCTGATATCTGGCCCGCGCCCAACGACGCCGCTGTCGCGAAGTCGTGTACCGCCTCGCTCAGAGTCTGTCCCGGCAGCGCGAAGATGAGGTCTATGTCCACCGTCTCAAATCCCTCCGCCAGCGCCCGCTGACACGCCGCCACTGCGGTGCCCGCGTTGTAGCCCCTGCCCAGTACCGCGAGCAGACGGTCGTTGAACGTCTGCACGCCCAGACTGACCATGGTGACGCCGCAATCGCGCAAACGCCGCAGCAACGGCGCTCCGGCATCCAGCGGGTGCACCTCCATCCCCACCTCTCCTCCCGGACCTCCGTTGGGCTGCAGCCACGAGAGCACGCGTTCAACGATGTCCGGGGTGAGCGACGGCGTGCCGCCGCCGAAGTAGACCGAAGCCACCCCGAAAGCACCCCATGCCTGCCTGTACCGTTCAAGCTCTCTGAGCAACGCGTCCGTGTAAGTGGCGGCTGTTTCAACGTCGTACACTTGCTTCACGTACGGACAGAAGGCGCAGATCTGTCGGCAGAATGGCAGGTGGACGTACAGGTGCAGCGGGCCCTCGGGCGCGGACGGCATCGCATGCGCGGGCGGGACGAAATCGAAGGCGTGGTGCGGCTCTGGGAAAGCCAGCCGCAACAGGGGAGGGAGCAGCCGCACCGTCATTGCGGGTAGTATGCCAGACGCACTGCCTGCGTGCCCATGCAGCCTGCCGGCATGAACGGATAGTTGCGTCAGACCTTCGCTGTCAGGTAAGGTGTCGGAGGCGGCACATCTGCGCGAGATGCGCCGAGGGAGGGGAAGGATGTCGGAATTGCGGTTGGATCCCACCACCCGTGAATGGGTCGTCATAGCGACGGAGCGGGCCAAGCGGCCCCGCGACTTGGTGTCCCGCGCTCCTCAGCACGTTCCCGAGGCGCACGTGGCCGAGTGCCCGTTCTGTCCTGGCAACGAGGGTATGACCGGCGGCGAGAGCGTGGCCTACCCGGACCCGGCCACCGGCCTGTGGCGGGTCCGCGTGATCGAGAACAAGTATCCGGCCGTCCAGCGCGATGGGTCTGCCGAGCGGTTCCAGGACCATCCCCTCGCGCTGTCGGTGAAAGGCGTTGGCCTGCACGAGGTGGTAGTGGAGTCGGCGCTGCACAACCGCTATCTCGCACAGATGGAGGACGACGAAATCCTCGATGTCGTCCGGGCGTACCGTGACCGATTGCAGGCGATGCACACGCTCGACGTCGTCAGACAGGTCATCATCTTCAAGAACCACGGCCCCTCGGCGGGAACGTCCCTCGAACACCCACATTCGCAGATAGTCGGCGCGCCGGTGGTGCCATGGCACCTGCGCCACCAGTATGATGTGGCCACGCGATACTACGACGAACGCGGACACAACCTGTACCAGGATATGGTCGAGTTCGAACTGGAACGCAAGGTCCGCGTTGTGCGCGACAGCGAATCGTTCGTGGAGTTTCATCCATTCGCTTCGCGTCGGCCGTTCGAGACATGGATCGTGCCCCGGACCGCCTCGGCGTCCTTCGCCACGGTTTCGGACGACGACCTGCGGCAGTTCGCCGTCGCGCTGCGCGACGCGTTGCGGCGGCTGTTTGTGGGACTGAATAACCCCGACTTCAATCACGTGCTGCATACGGCTGCGCTCGGCGATGAAGAGGAACCGTACTTCTGCTGGCATCTGCGCATCTACCCCCGGCTCACCGCGGTGGCCGGGTTCGAGATAGGCTCCGGCATCCATATCAACACGAGCGTTCCCGAGGACACCGCCCGCTTCATGCGGGACGTCGACACCGGCGAACGCACGCAGTGAAAGGAGGCACGATGGATCACCATGGAATCGTGACCATTGACGACTACGAGAAACACATCGGCGCTGAGGCGGTGGCGCGTATCAAGAGCAAGGCCAGGCCGCTGCGGCAATGCCGCGTGGTGAACGTCAATTCGACCTACTACGGCGGCGGTGTGTCGATGCTGCTCGGTTCGCTCACGCTGCTGATGAACAGTCTCGGCATCGAGACGGGCTGGCGCACCATCCACGGCCCGCCAGACTTCTTCAGCGTGACCAAGAAGATGCACAACGCGCTGCAGAGCGGCGACATCAACTGGAGCCCGCGCAAGCAGGAGATATACGAGGCGGTGGTCCATCAGAACTCGATCCTCAACCACCTCACGCACGATGTCGTTGTCGTCCACGATCCCCAGCCGCTGCCTCTCATCAACCATTACCGCAAAGGCGGGCCGTGGATCTGGCGCTGTCACATCGATCTCGAACACCCAAACCGTGAGTTGTGGAACTACCTGACGCAGTTCATCGAGAAGTACGACGCCGTTATCATGAGCAGCAGGGAGTATGCGCAGCCACTCAAGACGCCGCAAGTGTTCTTCATGCCGGCCATTGATCCCTTCTCCATCGTGAATACCGAGATGACTGAAGTCGAATGTGAGGAGCGGCTGGAACACTATGGCATCCCTTCAGACCTGCCCCTGGTGGTGCAGGTATCCCGGTTCGACCGCTGGAAGGATCCCCAGGGCGTTATCGATGCCTTCAACCTGGCCCGGCAAGAGGTGCCATGCCGGCTGGTCTTGCTGGGTAACGTGGCAACGGACGACCCCGAGGGACCGGAGGTGTACGAGTCGCTTCTGAGTCAACAGACCGATGAGATACTCATCATGAGCCAGCAGGACGGCGCACTGGTCAACGCATTGCAGCGCAAAGCGGCGGTGGTGCTGCAGAAGTCGCTGCGTGAAGGCTTCGGTTTGACGGTATCCGAGGCGATGTGGAAGGGGACGCCGGTCATCGGCGGTGACGTTGGTGGCATCAAGCTTCAGATCGAGGACGGCGTTGACGGCTTCCTCGTGTCTTCGGTCGAGCAGGCGGCGCAGCGAATAGTGGAACTGGTCAGGAACCCGGAGCTGGGACGCGAGATGGGCTTGAAAGCCAGGGAGACGGTGCGGCAGAAGTTCCTGCTCAGTCGCTACCTGGAGCAGTATCTCGACCTGTTCAACTCGTTCGAGACTATCTACAAGCTGAACATGCCGTAGGGCTTCAGCCTGAAACGGCGAAGGCCGAAGGGTCGTCGTGTGGTGTGGGGGGTGGCAGGTCCAGCAGCGCGCGACAGCGCTCGTGGACCGTGGCGAACTCGATTCGCAGTTCCTCCACCACGTTCGCCTCGGCAGCCCTGGCCGCACGGCCTATGGCTCGTTCGTAGTGCGGCGCCGTGCTGTTGCCGTGCATGATCTGTACCACGCCGTTGACTCCCCACAACAAACCGCCACCCGCACTCTCCGCGCGCGTCAGCCGTGTGAACCGCGCCATCTGGCACAGCACCCGCCGGCCCGTGCCGAAGAGCGGAGTCCCGTTGAGCCGCGCGGTGATCCATTTCGTGAAACAGGGGCCGAGGCTCTCGTAGAACTTGAGCATGACGTTGCCGATTATGCCATCACAGACGATGACGTTCGCTTTGCCCGTCAGCACGTCGTATCCCTCGACGTTGCCGATGAAGTTCAGACCGCTCTGGCTCAGCAGGTGGTATGTCTCCTGCAGCGTCTTCGGTCCTTTGCCTTGCTCGGTGCCGGTGCTCAACAATGCGACTGTCGGTTCGGATACCCCTAGCATTCGCCGGGCGTACACGGTGCCGATTGCCCCGAAGGAGAGCAGGTGTTGTGGTTTGCAGTCAACGTTAGCGCCGCCATCAATCAGCACGGTGTGAGGGGCCAGACCGACCAGTGGGACGCACACGGCGGGACGGCCGATGCCGGGAAGCATGCCCATGTAGTAGATGGCGCTGACCGAGGCCGCCCCCGTGGACCCCGCGCTCACCATGGCGTCGGCCTCGCCGTCCCGAACGAGTCGCGCCGTGACCGCCACCGAACACTGCGCCTTGCGTCTCAGCGCATGGGTCGCCGGCTCGCCCTCCTTCAGCGCCTCGTCCGACGGGATGAGCCGCGCGTTGGTCGGCAATCCGCCGCATCGTGCTATCTCTGGTTCGAGCAACTCGGGGGGGCCAACGAGCAGCACCTCGGTGTCGCTCTTGTGAGCCGCCTTCAGCGCTCCTTTCACGGCGTCAGCTGGTGCATTATCGCCGCCCGCGGCGTCCAGGGCGACTCTGATTCTTTTTGACAATTGACTACTTCACCGGGTGCAGATGATTGACGGCTGCAAGCGTATCGCGTACGGCTGACTGATGCAAGTCGAACGGACAGTCGCCTCCGTCCCGGTACGAACGCCGGACATGCGTCTACTCAAGCGAAGGGCAATCGTCGCATCGCTCAGCCGTGCATGCGGTCGCACTGTGACCGGGTTGCGAATTCACGTGAATTGACAGGCGGAAGTGCAGGTGCGTACCTTGCGCACGACGGGCGTCGAGACAGGGCCTTCACAGGCCTTCTGTGTCGGATGGTGTGACGGAGAGCCTTCGTGGCGCATGTGCGGGTGGTGACCGACAGCACGGCCGACCTCGAGCGCGAGACGGCTTCATCGCTGGGCATCGAAGTGGTGCCCATATACGTCCGCTGGGGCGAGGAACTCTTCAGGGACGGTGTCGACCTCACACCGAGCGAGTTCTACCGTCGGCTGTCGCAGTATGAGTTGCACCCAGCCACGACGCAGCCTGCTCCTGACGACTTCTCCCGGGTCTACGCCTCAGAAGCTCAGACGCCGGAAATCGTGTCCATACACATCTCTTCGAAGATAAGCGGCACGTACAATGCTGCCCGTCTCGCTGCCGAGACACTGGGACGAAGTGCCTCTATTGCAGTGGTCGACTCAGGCCTCAACTCCTCCGGACTGGCCATGGTGGTCCTTGCCGCCGCGCGGGCGGCTGCCAGCGGCGCATCCTTCTCGGAGGTTGTGTCGGAGGCGCGGCGCGCCTGTGCCGAGACCCGGATGGTGGGCCTGTTCGACACGATGAAGTATCTGGCGCGCGGAGGACGCATCTCGCCGGCCATAGCGCTGGCGGCCGGAGTCATGCGGGTGAAACCGATACTGACCTTCCGTGATGGCGAGATAGTCCGCGCGGGGCTGGTGCGCTCTCGTGAGTCCGGGATGCGTCGTCTGCTCCATTTGCTCTCCGAGATGGGCGCACTGAGCGAGATTATCGTTTCGCACAGCACTCAGCGAGAAGAGCTGGACGGTTTCCTGCACAGCCTGCGGCGGGGTTATCCCGGCCTGGTCAGCAAGGTCTTCGAGATGGGTGCTGCACTCGGGGTGCACGGAGGACCAGGCATGGTCATCGTGGCGGCCAGGCGCGCGCAGTCGGTCTCCCTCTGAAGGAGGTACAGCAATGGCATTCGGAGCGACCTTCCTTGTGGCCTTTCTCACGGTCTTCGTTTTCTTCAACTGTCTCTTCGTGGCGGCGCTGCGGCTGCGCGACAACAGCATCGTCGACATCGGCTGGGGCGTCGGCTTCATTCTGGTGACGGTGGTTACGCTCGCCTATTCCGGCACAGCGGATGCCCGCCAACTGCTTATGGCAATCCTCGTTGCCATCTGGGGTTTGCGGCTGGCAATACGTATCTATCGCCGCAATAGAGGCAAGGGAGAGGACTTCCGCTACAAGAAATGGCGCGAGGATTGGGGCGAGCACTGGCGTCGCCGCGCCTATCTCTTCGTTTTCGTGGGACAGGGCGTTATGATGCTGCTCATCACTGTGCCCATCATGCTGGTGAACACATATCTGGGGCCGCCACTCGGCTGGCTCGACGGCCTTGGTACTGCGGTCTGGCTGCTCGGGTTCTACTTCGAGGCTATGGGAGACAGCCAGCTTGACCGCTTCCTGAAGGATCCATCGAATCGGGGCAAGGTTCTCCAGACCGGTTTGTGGCGCTACACCCGCCATCCGAACTACTTCGGCGAGGTGACCCAGTGGTGGGGCGTATACCTCATCGCGCTCTCCGTGCCCTGGGGTTGGTTGGGACTCATCGGTCCGGTCACCATCACCGTTTTGATCGTCGCCTACTCTGGTGTGCCGATGCTTGAGAAGACCATGATGCAGAACCCGCTCTACGTCGAATACGCCAGGCGCACCAGCGTGTTCATTCCGCTGCCGCCGAAGCAGGCGGCGCCATCCGCCTGAGAGGTCTGTCGCTTCTGATGTCACGGGGAGGTATGCACGATGGCTCAGAACTACCATGAGGGCAGGGGGCGCTGGTATGTGGCGCCCATGGGCCGGTTGGAGTGGCTTGAGACGGGCCTCAAGCTCACGGCCATGGCGGTTGCGTTCGTCACCTTCATCCTCACCTTCGATGCAGACAGGGGATTGGCGACGCCTCCGGGTAATGCGGGCATTCAGTCGCGCATCCTCTTCTGGCTGGCCGTCGGGCTCGCCTTTGCCATCATCGACCGTGTGCAGCAGCGTGAGTTGTTCTCGATCGTCTTCGTCGTGGTGAACGACCTGGCCCACTGGGCGATGTACCTGTCCCTCATGAGCGGGCTTGCGGCGGCCGTGCCGGTCGTCGTGTACTGTGCGCTCATGATGGCCGGCGATATCGCCAAGATCGCCTTCTTCGCCACCTCACGATACACCGTACGCGGCATCCCAAAGCCCCTGCTTCTGGCCGGGGTGGGCGCGTTTGTGGTTGCATACGGCGTGGTGCTGGTTCTGGCGCTGTAGTGTGGAGCGCACCAGGACAGTTGCTACTCCACTACGACAGCGGTGCCGTACGCCAGGATCTCCGAGGCGTTCTGCATCACCAGCGATGTGCTGAAGCGCAAACCGATGACGGCGTTGGCTCCCTGCGATTCCGCGTCCTCGATCAGCCGCGCGATGGCCTCCTCCCGTGCCTCGGCCATCATCTTCGTGTATTCCACTATCTCGCCACCGACGATGCCGCGGAGACCTGCGACGATGTCCCTGCCGATATGACGGGCTCGGATCGTGTTGCCCTTGACCCAGCCGATGGTGCGGACCACGCTCTTGCCGGCGATGGCGTCAGTTGTCGTGATGATCATCTCTCCACTCCCTTGAACTTGTCGTTCTTGGACGCCCGTACGCGGTCGCGTACTACCACGACGATGAGGATCAGCAGCCCGATCCCCACCGCAGCGACCGCGATGCGGATGAGCAGGTCGACTCCCGGGTCGGTCAGGAACTCTTTCACGCCCCAGACAACCAGCGCCAGCGCAC
>CAYNXN010000008.1:0-22339 GCA_964401175.1 uncultured Dehalococcoidales bacterium
CCTCCGCCGGGACCGTGACTGATTACGAGACCTTGACGACTGCGTATAATATCCCTTATACTCAGTGTCTAGCAATGCTGGCGCAAGGAGGCACCCATGCTCCCCCACCTCGAGGACTTTCTGCTCAACCTCCAGGCAAACAACTACTCCGCGCGAACCGTCTACAACTATGAGCGAGATCTGCACGTATTTGACAGGTTCCTGGATGAGAGCCGGTTCGACTTCTCCAGACTGACGAAACGCGAGATTACCTACTATAAGGCATTTCTGGTTTCTCGCGACCGGGTCACGGCCTCAGGCGACCACGGCGATGTCGGCACGCTCGATGCTCGTTCGGTCAACCGCATGCTCTCTTCATTGCGCTCATACCTGAAGTACCTCATCGACATGGATCTCCCGTGTCCCCTGGCGCCTGACGCCGTTCAGCTCACCAAAGCGACGCGGAAGCACCCACAAGTGGCCGAATTGGAGGCCCTCACCGCACTGGTGGAAGCACCGAGCCATTTCGAGGCCGATGCGCGAATCGCTGCGCGAAACCGAGCCATGCTCGAGACGCTGCTCGCGACCGGCATGCGCATCTCCGAGCTCTGTTCCTTGCGACGCGCCCAGCTTGACGAATCCGGCCGTATCTTCATCACCGGCAAGGGCCGGAAACAGCGGTTTGTATACCTCACCGATCGAGCCCGGCATCACCTGCAGCTCTATCTCGCGACCCGCAGCGACAATGCGCCCGCGCTCTTCATTCCCTATGCCGGCAGGAATGTGAACGACCCGCGGCGGCGCATATCCACCAACTACATGCAGGAGCGCATCAAGCATTACCGGGAGTTGCTCCGCATCAACGTGCCCACTTCAGCACACTCCCTGCGACACGGCTTCGCCACATACCTCGCTGAGGAAGGAGCTAACCCCGCGGCGCTACAGATACTGCTCGGTCACGAATCGCTCGATACCACTACCAGATACGTCCATGCCTCGGATCGGTATGCCGAGGAGACGCACAGGAAGTACCATCCGAGGTCGAAGCCGTAACCCCATCCACACCCCCGTGACGGTGCCCTGCCGCAGGAACGCCGCAGGCGGCGTCTGTCTCCCCGGGCGGCACAGCTTGTGTCCTTCGTCAACCCACCCGATAGGCGCAATGCCGCGACAGAGAAGCCTTATGTCACAGAATGGAATTGAGGCCACGTCCACTCCCCTCCTGCCGTGATTCACGTTTCCGGCGATGCGGGACCCGCTGCACAGGTGCATAGAGAATGCAGACGAATATGAGACCAGGGGTTACGTGGGCCCGGCAGGATTCGAACCTGCGACCAACCGGTTATGAGCCGGCCGCTCTGCCGCTGAGCTACGAGCCCTTGAGGGGACAGAACGATGAATCTACGTACGACGGAGTGCTGTATGATACACCGCCTTCGAACACAGGCGCAACACGAACGATCTGATGTGAACTGCACGTCGCGAACCCACCGAAAACACAACCGAATGGCGAAGCGCACTCACGGCAACGCTGCCAGGACCCGCCGCAGTTCGTGCAATCCGTAGTAGGCGCCGAGGGTACGAACCAGTTGATGCCGGGAACGATAGATGGACTCAACGGCAACACCCGAGGCCGGGTGCAGCACCGCCACTCTGAGCTCATCCATTGGCGGATCGGACTGCTCCACAGGTCCCCCGGCGACGGCAAGCGCCATATCGGCGTCGAATTGGGTCCGGGCACGCTCCGCCAGTTCCAGACCGGTATCCGCACCGCCGGAAGTTGGCAGCACCAGTCCACCGTGAAACCATGGCTTCCCGGCGGCAACCGGCGCCATAAACGCACTCACCTGCCCGGCGGTGACGGTCTCGGCAAGGGCGAGAGAAACGCCGCACGCCTCAACCATGGCCGCAGCAACGGATTCCTGAGTGTCGTCGTCAGCGCCCCACACAGATGCACCCAGCAGTTGCCGCACCTGGTCCTCCAGCGGGTGGATGGCTGCGAGGGCTTCGGTGGTATCCTTCGCCTTGGCCGTGATACGCACGTGGATGCCATCCTGTTTCGCATAGATTGCGACCGTTGGATTGGCAGCCGTCGTCAGCCCCTGCAACAGCTCGTCAACGCGAGATTCCGAGATGTTGAAGGCCTTGAGAGTCCTGGAGCAGATCACCGTCGAATCGCCATGCAATTGAGGCTCGACCTGCGTTTCCCACATGTTGTGCAATTCTCCCGGCGGACCGGGCATGGAGATTATTGCCTTTCCTTCCCTGCATGCCCACCAGCCGGGTGCCGTGCCGCGCGAGTTCGGGATGATACGTGCTGACGGAATTCGGGATGCCTGCTTCAGGTTGTTTGCCGTCATCGGCATGCGACGCAGTTCGAAGAACCGCCGCAAGTCCTCCGCCAGTGTCTCGTCGACGAACGAAGTCTCGCCCATGACTTCGGCGACCGCCTCACGCGTCAGATCGTCGTCGGTCGGCCCCAGACCGCCAGATGTGAACACCACGTCGGAGCGCGACAACCCGCGGCGGAGGCAGTCGACGATGCGCGCCAGGTTGTCGCCGACGCAGGTGCTGTAGTACAGGTCAACGCCGATTCCCGACAGGCGGCGCGCCAGATACTGTGTATTGGTGTCCGCGATATCCCCGAGCAGGAGTTCGCTTCCGATGCAGATGATTTCGGCACGCATGTGCTTGCCTGACTAGAACTACCTCAATGCAGCAGACGAAGGATGGCATCGCGAGTCTGCCGGCCTAGTGAACGGGACTCAACTCCCGCAGGTCCTCGGGTCGAATCTCTCCACCCCCCTGACTGCAGAAGCGGATGATCTCCGCGAAATTCTGGATCCTCGTGAGGTTGGCCGACTCAAGGATGCCGTCATAGGTCACGTTGATCCAGGGCTTCTGATACATGGCGCTGAAACGTTCCGACATCGCGGCGACAATGCCTCCGGGCATGCAGCCATGAGGCATGACCGAAATCACTCCGGCGAAGTGCGGGTTCTCCATCCACTCCACGCCGCTGCCGATACTGAGAACCGCCTCGCTGCCGCACTTGGAGGAGAGCCAGCGCCGTGAGTACTGCAGCAGGTGTCTGGTTGGCGGGTCAGCCTCCACAAAACCGTCGCAGGCCGCCTCCACCGAACGTTCCGTGTACTCCTGGAACTTCTCCATCACGTAATTCAGCAACAGTTTGAAGACCTTGCGGTCGCGGACAGCGTCCTCAACGTTTCTTCTGGCCACGTACTTCATCCACTCAGCCATTGGAGAGACCAGTACTTCGAGACCTGCGGCCTCACAACAACGAACCAGGTTCGCATTGGAGAACTCGTTTGAACGCAGGAAAATCTCGCCGTTGATGCCCACAAGCGGACGGCGAGGTAGCGACGGGTCGACCAGCGCCTTGAACTCGGCCGTTGCCTGCGCCACCAGGTCCCGACTCGTCTTTCGCGCCTCAAGTCTTTCCGAGACGGCGGACACATACCGCTGGAACAACGCATCAGCGCTGCCAGGCACCAGCTCGTAAGGACGTGTGCGCCATAGCAGCTTCTGCAGTACGTCCACCGCAACGCAGCCCTTCCAGGTGCGCTCAATGAATCCCAGCACCTCGAACCGCGACCCAAGCTGCATATCCCGGTAGCCGTTGTTGGAGACGCTGGCGAACATCGGTATGTCGATGCCCAGGTCCTGGAACACACGTCGCTGCTCACCCGCGTAGTGACCCAGCCTGCACGGGCCATAGGCGCTGGCCATGAAGGCGGCAACCTGCGAACTGTCATGACCGTTCTCATAGAAATGCTGCAGGAAGCCCCCCAGCGTTACTCTGAAGGGGAGACACTCAACGCCGGAGGTCACCTTATCAGCGTAATGCAGCACCCGGCTGTCAGGCTCCGGCAACACCAACGCTTTGAGCCCCTGTCCCCGCATCGCCGCGCCGATAGCCTCGGCATGAGGCGACATGTTGGGAATCAGCAAAGTGCGCTCCATGCGCGAAAGCACATCAATCCCGCGGTAGATGCTGCGTGGTTCCACCTGAGTCGACTGCCCGGACCTCGCGTGACCCACGATAGTATCGACAAATGCCTCAACGCGGGTGACGATTCCCGCCTCAGCAGCGTGCTCGTCTATCTCGAGCTGACCCAGCGGCTTGTTGCCCATTATGTCGTGTACCATGCGCAACATGAACGAATTCGGACCGCAGCCGAAGTTGGTCAACGCGAGGCCGTAGAGTTGAGGATCGTCGGCGATGAGTCGCGCCGCCGAGATGAATTTCCGCTCATACGCCCAATACGGCCTGTCCTGATACTCCTTCGGATCAACCGATTCAAGCGGCAGATAATCCAGTGGTATCGGCACCACTCCCAGTTGCGCCAGTTTCTCAGCGATGCCAAGATTGGCGCCCGAGTCCTGCGACATATAGGCGCGCGACAGGATAACCACGCCAAGCCGGTTACTCTCCCGGAGTGCGGACAGCAGCCGCTTGCCAGCCTCTGCCTGCTGCGTCCGGAAGTCAGCAAACGCACGCAGTCCGGCCTCGGCGGCAACCCTGCCCTGCTTCTTCGTGTAGCCCATCCGTACCGCCGCTTCGACGAGATTCCGGATGACGTCCTCATCTCCCTGGCTGAAGTCCAGCGTAGGGATAAGCAATCGATCACCGAGGCCCACGGTCTGGCGTATTATGTAAGGTGATGCCTGTACCAGCGGGCACGCATACTTCTGGTCCTCCGCGCCCTCCATCGGGCCCAGACGAATAGCCGAGGGGTAGAGGATGAAATCCGTCTCTCGCAGACTCGCCGCGTGCCCGTGCAGGATCTTCACCGGAAAGCAGCTGTCCGTGTACGCCAGCTCTACCGACTGGGCAATAATGTCCCCGGTCGTCCTGCTGGTTACCACCGGGCGGGCTCCCAGACCGCGCACGAATCCGATCAACAGGGGCGCGAAATCGTAAACAAGCAGCGCCCGTGGTATGCCGACGGTCGGTCCCTCGCCCGAGCCATCCTCGCTGCCAGCGAACAGCAGCTCCTCGCGCTCGTCAAACGCCGTGGTCTGACGCGCATGCCCCGCAGCCGCGTCGTAGCGGTCACAGCGACTACCATAGAACGTTGGCGGCTCGCCAGGAACCTGCATCCGGGTGATGGTGCAGTTGTTGTCGCAGCCCTTGCAGGTGAAGGTTGAGAGCTCCACAGCGGCATCAATCACCGTCTGAAATCCCTTGAAACTGGAGCTGTTGCCAGCCATGGACTCACGCGCCAGCAGCGCGGCGCCGATCGCCCCCGTGATCTCCTTGTGCTCCGGAACCATGAGCTGCCGGTCGCCCAACTCCCGCTTGAAAGCAGATACCACCGCCTGGTTGTAGAAGACGGCACCGGTGAGAATCACGCGTTCGCCGAGGTGGCGATTCTCGACTACCTTGGAGAGGTAGTTCTTCGCTATACCGATGGCCAGACTGCTGGTGATAACCTCGAGAGGCACGCCTTCCTGCTGGGCGCGGGCAACTGACTGAGCCATGAAGGACGCACACCGGGTGCCAAGATCGATCGTATAGGGCGCCCGGAATGCCAGGCGGGCAAACTGACCATCGGTGACTCTGACGCCGAGCATCTCGGCCAGCTCATCGATGAAGCTGCCTGTGCCCGCGGCACAGGCTTTGTTCATCTGGTAGTCGACCACCACACCGTTGCGCTTGATCACCAGCTTGGAGTCCTGTCCGCCAATCTCGATGATATCCGCGCCGGGGTCCAGTTCAGCAGCGGCCCGCGTCTGCGCCGTAATCTCATTCTTGATCAGGTCTGCGCCAACAAGGCTGCCCACCAGGTAGCGCCCCGAGCCGGTAATTCCGACGCCGGCGATGTCCACTGAACTCGCACCCTTCTCCAGCAAACGCGCAAACAACTCCTTCACCGCCTGTACCGGGCGGCCGGCAGTCATCAGGTAGTGCTTCAGCAGGACGTTGCCGGCGGCATCAACAATGGCAGCCTTGGTGCTGGTGGAGCCGATGTCGATGCCCAGATAACCGACACAGGGCCCGGAAAGGGTGGGCAATTGACCGACGGCGCCGGCATCGACTTTCTCGAGCGGCGGCATCTGGTAGTACTGCGTCGGTGTGTCCTCAGCATCCAGGATGGCGGACTCAGAACGCCGGCCAATCGCAAGCAACGCGGTGCCCAGCGCCTGCGCGTAGAGATAGTTGTCCGGGACCGTGATCTCCTCCGGGCGCCCGTTGCGCGTGGAGACGACATCCTCAAGTGCCTTGATAATGGCCGCGTTGGCGGCGACTCCGCCCACGGCGTAGACCGGCGTCGCAAATGGCCCCTTCTTGAACGAGCCCACCATGCGGGCGACGCTCTCACACAGTGCGTAGAGCATCGGCTCAACGGTCACGCCCTTCTGCTGCAAGTGGATGAGGTCCGTCTTGGCGAATACACTGCAACGTGCGGCGATGCGAGGCGCAACCCCCGAGCTCTTCAGCGCCAGCGTGGCGAAGTCCTCCATGCTGATGCCAAGCCGGTACGCCTGCTGCTCCAGGAAGCGTCCGGTTCCTGCCGCACAGAGGGGATTGCTCTCCACCTTCCAGGGCTTGCGCAGCCCATCCTCTAGCTCGATGATGAGCGAAGACTGGCCGCCGATCTGGATGATGGTGCGCACGTCTGGGTGGTCGTGAAGCACGCCTGAGGCGATCGCAAGGGAACTGCTGAAGGGCGCCCAGCCAAGCCGCTCAGGGATCGCGGAGCTGCCTGAGCCAGAGATGCCTACCGCCGCGATATCCTCCGGCGGGACGTCGGCCGTGGCCCGGGCGATGAGATCGCTCACCGCGCCCCGAGGGCCACCACTGACTCTCTGTACGTCCTGTCGCAGGCAGTTCCCGGACTGATCAATCAGGCAGAGCTTGACGCTTACCGAACCGATATCGATACCAAGGTAATGCTGCATTTGTCCGACCGTGGATTGTAGCACAATGCACGAACAGTGCACGTCTATCCGCCATAATACCACAGCAGAGAGGACCACCGGTTGGGTTTCTCCACGCGGCAGCCCTCTTCGCTGTGCTGATTGAATACGTTGCCGTCATTACGGCAGGTGCGCCACGCGGTAAGGTCCCGTGCACGGCGGGCCGTCGGTATACCTCAGAGTCTGTTCGTTCAGGTCGAGAATGATCGATGTCAACGTCATCCACTGGTCGACCTTCTCGTATTTCTCATCCGGATGTCTGCAGATGGAATCCGGATAGCTGAAGTGATCACACAGCGCCTCACGAATGGTCTCGACGTTCAGTCTGCCCCGGCGCGCTTCAAGCAGCCGACGCAGCCGCCGACTCCTGAAGATGGTGTCCGGTAGTGTGCTCTTGCCGGTATCGCGCACTGGAAGCATCGGTGACTCGAAGTGATTCGCGTGCGTCAGGATGCCCTCCTGTGGATAGACGAAGAGCAGATCATTCGGCAGGTTCTCGACGTCGATTATCTCACCGCCCTGGTGCGCGATGACCATGTTCATACTGTTGGGACCCACAAATGACATGACGAGCTTGAGCGCCGACGACATGCGGTCCGAGTTGAGGATGCCTCTCAGCTTGAGCAGGAAGGGGACCCCGGGGCGAAACACATCAGCTTCCGAACGGATGTAGTTGATACAGACACCCATGCCGGCAGAGTTAATGCCGCGATGGCCGATGGTGCCAGCCTCCGCATGCATCACGATGCCCGGCCTGTCCCTTTGCTCGATCTGCAGAATCACTGAGGTGTGACACGCCTCGGCGCGCCAGTCCCAGTTCTGGCCGATGATCACATGTCTGGACTCCGTCACCTCGGGCATCAGGCCGAATGAGGTGCAGCCTCCAGCCATTGAGTCTTTCAGGGCGTTGGGCAGGCAGGAGAACGTCAACTCCGTTCGCGCATTCAGTGCCGCGATCTCCCGGAACTCCACTCCCGCGCCTTCCGCAACACCTTTCATCTCCTCAACCATCTCCGGGTCGAACCGCTCCATGTGAGGAACGAAGGCTTCAACATCCGAGAGTATCTTCTCGCGACTGACACCACCCATGTGCTGCCACAGACTCATATAGAACCGCAGGTTGTCCTTGATAAGCTCGGGGACCTGCTCACCGTGCTGTCTCCCAATCTCTCTTGAGCTGCCCTTGAGCTTCAAGACCGGTACCGTCATGGCTTGCCTCCTCGTTTCATGGCCGGCACATTCGCACGCGGCGGGATGCGCCGGACCCGCCTCTCTATCAAGAGGGCATTGTACATAGTTCCGTCGGCGCAGGCCACTTGCTATCCAGAACGTTGTGGTCATGCATACGTTCCTGCTACAATCAATGACCGTTGCGACGTTGACGACTTCGACTGTCGCCACGCAGTTAGGCCACGATCCCATTATCATGCAACTATCTGAGAACACCACCG
Organism: uncultured Dehalococcoidales bacterium; assembly: GCA_964401175.1. Classification (GTDB taxonomy): domain Bacteria; phylum Chloroflexota; class Dehalococcoidia; order GIF9; family AB-539-J10; genus SKVJ01. Next base: position 8,376 of record CAYNXN010000008.1, read on the forward strand.
CCGTCGCAAGAATATCCACCAAGGTCGACCGGCTCGCAGCCGACTCCGCCTTCGTGGTGCTCGCACGGGCGCAGGCCCTCGAGGCGCGCGGGGTCAACGTCATCCACCTGGAGATCGGAGAACCATGCTTCGACACGCCGCTCAACATTCGCGAGGCGGGCCAAAGAGCGATCGCTGATGGGCTCACACGGTACTGCAACTCGCAGGGGGTAGTAGCGCTGCGAGAGGAGATCTCTCAAGAACTCAAACGGACTCGAGGCATCGACGTTTCCCCCGGGCGAATCATCGTTGGCTCGGGAGCGAAGCCACTCGTCTTCTTCTCCCTGCTGGCGGTGCTCGACGATGAAGATGAGGCGATCTACCCGGCACCACTCTTCCCCGTCTTCCAGTCGGCAATCGGCTTCGCCGGAGCGCGCGCTGTACCCGTGCCGCTGCGCGAGGAGCTGGACTTCAGGTTCGACCTGGACGAGTTGCGGGCGAAGATCACGCCCCACACCAGAGTCATCATCGTGAACTCACCACACAACCCGACCGGCGGCGTGCTTACCAGAGACGACGTGCGGGAGGTGGCGGCGCTGGCGCTGGAGCACGACCTGCTGGTGCTGTCGGATGAAGTGTACGACCACATGTACTACGGCGACCCACCGGCCAGCGTGCTCGCTATCGATGGCATGGAAGACCGGTCAGTGCTCGTGACCGGGTTCTCCAAGACCTACGCCATGACGGGATGGCGGCTGGGTTACGCGGTGTTGCCTGAGTGGCTGATTGAGCCTGTGGTGCGACTCATCAATAGCAGCACGTCCTGCACGCCGCAATTCGTGCAGATGGCAGGTCTCGAGGCGCTCACGGGTCCGCAGGCAGACAGCGCCGCCATGATGCAGACGCTGAAGGAACGGCGCGACCTCATGATCGATGGCCTGAACTCCATCCCGGGGATACGGTGCCGCGTTCCTCAGGGCGCGTTCTATGCCTTCCCCAACATACGAGGGCTGGGGCTGACATCGAGAGATCTGGCCACCATGCTGCTGGAAGAAGGCGGCGTGGCGACGTTGCCCGGCACCGCATTTGGACCCGAAGGCGAAGGCTATATCCGCCTGTGCTTCTCCACATCGGAGGAGAATATCGTTGAAGCACTCGCTCGCATCCGCCGCACCACCGCCCGCCTCGGAATCAGGGGGTAGCGCTCCCTGCCGGAACCCTTCTTGCAACGTCCATCGCCCTCGCCAGTCCTGACCTACTCGGGCGCCAGATTGCGGAAGGCTGCCTGCACCAACTCGGGCAGCGCCGGGTGGATGTGCAGCGCTCTCTCGATCTCGGTCACATGCCCACCCGAAGACATGGCATTCACAACCTCCTGGACGATCGAGGGGGCATGGGGACCGATGACGTGAAACCCGAGAATGCGGCGGTCTGCACGGTCGACTATTGCCTTGGCGAAACCATCCGTTTCCATCATCGCCTCGCCGGTCGGCGTATCCATGTAGCGTGCCCGACCAACAAGTATCTCATGCTCACGTCTCGCCTCATCTGTGGTGAGGCCGACGGCGGCGATCTGCGGATAGGAGTACACCGCGTGGGGCGCCGCGCTGTAGTCCATGGTCTCACGCTTGCCACCGAATGCGTTGTGCGCCGCCACCGTTGCCTCGATGTTGGCGATGTGCCTGAACATATACCTTCCGTTCGCGTCACCAACCGCGTAGATGCCGGGCTTGTTGGTCTCCATGTAATCGTCGACTTCCACAAAGCCACGCTCGTCAGTGGCCACACCGGTCTTCTGAACGCACAGGAGATCGGCATTCGACCTTCTGCCGGTTGCCAGCATGACGGTGTCAGCGGTAACCGCGAACCGCGCGCCGGAGCGCCGTTCCTTCACCAGAAGCCGGATATCGCGCGCACCGCGCACGATCTGCTCGATCTCGATGTCGGTGAGCACCTGCATCCGCTTGCGCAGCGCATGCTTCAGCAGCGCCGCTACCTCTGGCTCCTCACCGGGAACGAGTCGCTCCGCGGCCTCGATAAGCGTGACTCGGGTGCCCATGGCGGCGAAGAAGTGGGCGTATTCGACGCCGATGTAACCGCCGCCGATGATCGCCATGCTCCGGGGGCGGCTGGTCAGGTCCAGCAGCGTCTCCGTGGTCAGGTAGCTGACGCTGTTCAAGCCAGGAATCGAAGGCGCAGCCGGCCGCGAGCCGGTGGCAATAAAGAACCTGTCAGCTCGAATGCGGGTGTCTCCCACAACCAGTGCATACTCGTCGACGAAGGAACCACAGCCCTCGTAGAAATCGAGGCCGCGTAACGCGGCAAACGACTCACGCAACTGGCGCTGCGCCTCTTCGACACTGCGACGCATGCGCTCCATGATGAACCCGAAATCGATGTGCGTTACCTGAGCCTCGATGCCAAGACTGTGCGCCTCCTCAATCTCAACTACCCGGTCGGCCGGGTACATCAGCATCTTAGAGGGGATACAGCCCAGGTTCGGGCAGGTCCCACCCAGAGGTCCTTTGTCCACCAGTGCCGTGGAAAGGCCCCGGAAGACGGACTCGTAGGCAACGAACATGCCCGAGCCGGATCCAATCACCACGACGTCGTACCGCTTCTCCATCGCATCACCTTTCAACGCCACTCGTCCCTGCACCATCACGCGCCAGGCACAGCATTCGTCTGAAATGCCGCCGCTATTGCGAACCAGACAGCACCGCATCGATGCGGCCGCGGAGTTCACCCTCGGACACCGCACCTACGCTCATGCCGGCGATTCTGCCATTTCTGAACAACAGGACGGTGGGAATGCTCATGACCTGATACTTGCGCGAGGCCAGCGGATTCTCATCGACGTTCAGCTTGCAGAACTTGATCCGGCCCTGATAAGAGGTGGCAAGCCGCTCCACCAGCGGTCCCAGAGTCCGGCATGGTCCGCACCACGGCGCCCAGAAATCCACCAGCACCGGCAGCGATGACTTGAGCACCTCTCGCTCGAAGACCGCGTCTGACACGGACAGAACCCCTGCACCCGCCGAACCCGCGACCAGCACATGGATGTAGATGTCACCATCCCTGCCATCGGTCATCCGCAACGCGTTTCTCAGACGTACGCTCTGGCCGTCCCGGGCCCCGGGCGGCACCGTAACCTCGAGCCGCTTCCCGTTGCGAGTCAGGATACGAGTGGCGCCGGCAGCAGCCTCAGGCTCATCAAGAGACAGGTCGTACGCGACGATGCCGGGCGAATTCACCCGCTCCACCAGTTCTCCGCGCAAGACAGGTCACCTCCATTCCGCTGCAATTGTCCGAGGCGTTGTCTACTGCGATTTCGCCTCGTCGTCTGAGACGGCGCCGTCGGGTGTATCAGCAGTTCGTGGCTTCAACCGCAGGGTCTTCTTCACCAGCTCTTTCTCATGGGTGTAGTCGATCACCCGCTGCAGCATTATCTTCTGCGCCTGCACCGGTCCCGCGCCATGCCACGTACCGACACCGTGCATGCCCGCCGTCCAGTTCTGCAGATGCTTGTGCACCTTCATGACGTTCTCCGCCGGCTCCTCTCCACCAAAGCTGTAGAACTCCTCCACGTAGGCTTTGGTCTCCGGGTTCTGGAGTTCTTTGAGCGACGGCAGCGTGACGATCAGTCCTCCGCCGATGTCTCCCGCCAGCGCCATCACGCGCCAGAACGCGTTGCATACGTTCAGCTTGGCTACGTTTCCCATCAACTCGTCGGGCAGGAACACGCCCGAGCCTACGGGATCCTCCGCTCCCTTGTGCGCCGCCGCCACGCCACAGGCACGGCAGGTCTCGCGCAACGCGACCATCTCCGCGAGCTGTTCGTTGATGTGGGGCACGTTCTGCAGTCCTTTATACTCCTGAACGAGCTTCGCACTGCCGATCATCTGGTTCATGAAACCAACCTTGCACGTGCCGCCGCAGGTCATGCGGTGTGTCCGCGCGAACCGAGTCACCAGCTTCACGGAATACGGGTGCTCCCCACAGTGGAACACGCGATCCCACGGGATGAAAACGTCCTCGAAGATGATCATGGACGTCTCGCGTTGCCCGAACAGCGGATTGCCCAGTTCCGTTATGTCATCGGCCATCTCCCGTTCAGCAGAGTATGGCGTGTACTGACAGACGAATGTGATTCCCGGAGCATCAGGGGGAGTAGCGAAGGCCACGGCGTATTCAGCTTCTCCCGCTGAGTGCGCAGACTGGGGCAGCACCACGATCTCGTGGCTGGCAAATCCGCCGCTGATATTGATCTTGGCGCCGCGCACCACGATACCCTTGTCGTTCTTGTCCACCACCTTGACCGACAGATACGGGTCCGGCCAGTTGAGCGCCCGCTTGTTCCGTTGCCCCCGGGGCTCGGTCAGCGCGCCCGCCACCGACAAGTCGTTCGTCTGCACCCACTTGAGGTAGTCCAGGAAGCGCCCATGGTAGGTTGTGCCCAGGTCTCGATCCATCTCCCACGTCGTGCTCCAGAGAGAATGGAAGCAATCGAGTCCGACACAGCGGTAGATACAGGTGCCGAGATTCTCAGAGGTGAAGGTGCCGGCCTCCGCCTTGCGTACCAGGTCTTCCACACTGCGGCACACATAGGTGTACCGATTAACCGTCTCATCCACCAGCGGCGAGTAGGCCGTCATGATATCCCGGTATTGCGGGTCAAGCGCCCAGGCGTAGCTGGCCTTGTTGGCCTCGACCACGGTCCGAGTGTTGGGATTGTCGAGCACGTTCTCAACGCGTGCGCCATTCATGAACACCCGTGGGTGTAGAGGCTTGAGGCTCTCTTCAAATTGCTCCGGCGTCTTCAGTGGCATAGCATCAGCTCCATTCCGGCCGAGCGTCCCGGCCCCGGACGCCGGGTACACGCCAGACCCGTTTCATCGGCCTGTACTGTAGCATACCTTGTGACGATGGTGCCCTTCCTCTAGAATACGCGGGCAGCGTTGATCGCGTTCGCATCGGCGGCGGAGGTGCATCCGTTCTTGCGGTGCGGCAACCGCCGGTGACATCGTCATACATGAGAGGAGAGGAAGTCTGCATGAAGCTGGTCAGAATCGGCTGGAAGGGCGACGCGACATGGGCGGTTCTGGAGGGAGAGGACATCCACCTGCTTGACGGGGACATCTACGCCCGGTGCAGCGCCGGAAAGCGTCTCTGTCGACTTGACGAGGCGGAGTTGCTCGCACCCGCAGAACCCGAAACCATCATCTGCTGCGGGCTCAATTACAGAGACACGGTCCGGCAGTTGCAGGTTGACGAACCCAACGAGCCGGCCCTCTTCTTCAAGCCGCGGCAGGCCCTGGTCGATCCGGGCAAGGACGCTGCCACCCTGCCGCTGGCCAAGGATACCCGCTATGAAGCCGAGCTGTGCGCTGTGATGAAGCGGAGGGCCTGGCGGGTGTCCCAGGCCGAGGCTCTCGACTATGTGCTCGGGTTCACCTGCGGCAACGACATGACGCTGTGGGATCTCATCGAGCGCGATGGGCGTCTGACCCGGGCGAAGGGCTACTTCAGGTCGGCCCCCCTGGGCCCCATTCTGGTCACCGATCTGGATCCGGGCGCCTTGCGCATACAGGGGAGAGTGAATGGTGAGACCAAGCAGGACGGTAATACCAGGGACCAGATATTCAGTACTGCGCGGATAATCAGCCACGTCACCCAGTTTGTTCCATTGATGCCGGGAGATGTGGTCTTCACCGGTACTCCCAGTGGCGGACACTGTCCCGTCAAGGCCGGGGACTTCATTGAGGTTGAGATCGACGGCATCGGCATTCTGAGCAACAGGGTGGCTATGATGTAGCCGGTCGCTCAGCACCGCAGATGTGGCGCCAGGGCACGACGTCGTGCGCTTTGCCCTGCGGCGACGGATTCTTGGCAATCGGCCCGGCAGCAGTGCTACACTCTGCGATGTAACAACCTCGCGGAGGCGGTTCGTGGCCGAAGACGCCGAACAGAAGACCGAACAGCAGCGCAAGCCTGCCGGTGGCTCGAGCAAGAAGGCCGTGCTTGTCGTCATTGGCATCGCCCTGGTGGTGGTGCTGGCTGTGGTCGCCATCAATACTGGCTGGCTTACGGCTCTCACGTCGGGAAACAACGGTGACGACCCCACGCTGCCGCCGAACACCGTGCCGCAAATCGAGTCAGTGATCCCCGCCACAGAGCGCATAGTTCCTCTTTCCGAAGTTGACCTCGCCTGTGTGGCGACGGATCCCGATGGCGATCCGCTGTCCTACGCGTGGTCTGCCACCGGAGGAGATATCCTGGGAGAAGGTCCCGAGGTGGTATGGGTAGCACCAGACGCCGAGGGCCTGTACCGCGTCTTCGTGGCGGTTGACGACGGCCGCGAGGGCGTCGCTGAGTTTTCGCTGTCGCTCGCAGTGCGCTTCAACACGCCACCCGAGATACTCGTGATGCAGTCAGAGGTCACCGAAGAGACCGGCTGGGTTGTTCCCGAGGCACGGGTCTATGTCTGGTGCGAGGTGGAAGATGCGGAGGGCGATGAAGTTGCCTACACCTGGACCGCCACCCGAGGAGAGATCTACGGTCAGGGTGATGCCGTCATCTGGTTGGCGTCACCGGTCCTCGGAATGGAATGGATCACGGTCATGGTTGAGGATACGTACGGCGGGAGGGCCGAGCGGTCCATTCCGATCACGGTCAACATGGCCGAACCACCTGCGATCCACGACATCGTGGCAAGGGCGCTTGATACCGACCTGTTCAAGCCCTATGGCGATTCCTGGCGCATCTTCAAGGAACGGTCATGTACGCTTGAGGCGCTGGTGGATGACGCCGACGAGAGCTACATCTACCAGTGGACGGCGGAACGCGGCAGCATCACTGCCGACGGTCCCAATGCCGTGTGGGTCGCTCCGTCGGGACCAAAGGGCTGGGTAGATATCGTCCTTCAGGTGAGCGACAAGCACGGCAACGAATCAAGCAGGAGCGTACGCATCTACGTCGAGACCTGCACCTCCTGCATGTAGCTGCGAGGGCAACCCAACCGGCACCGCGATGGCAGATGCCGCCTTGCCCATGACGCCGGCCTGTTGACTGGGGTGGAATGCGGCGAATAGTGCTATACTCGTGCCAACTGTGACACTGTGGAGAATCGTCGATGACTGAGACCCCGTCGTCCTCCAGGCCCCGCCCCGGTGAAGAACCCGACCGCAATCCGAAGAAAGCAGGGCTTATCGTTCTGGCCATTGCCCTTGTGGCGGTCGGCATCGTGGCCTTCGTCAACAAGGACCGCTTGCTGGTTCACTCCGACGTCACCGCGCCTCTATCAGAGCCGCCTGCCGCACCGTCCACGCCCAACCGGCCACCGGAGATCATGACGGTCACTGCATCGACCGACCGAATCGAGCCGTTCAGCATCTGTGACCTTGAATGTCAGGCCACGGATCCAGATGGTGATGTCTTGACGTATGTATGGTCGGCGAGTTCGGGCGACATCTACGGTAACGGCGCCAGTGTCAAGTGGGGGTCACCCGTAAGCGAAGGCCTCTACAGAGTGTCGGTAGTGGTCGAAGACGTCTCAGGCGGCCGCGCGGAGCATTCGGTCTCGCTGCGCGTTAAGGAGAACGCGGCTCCAGAGATACTCAGCCTGTCTGCCGACGCGGATTGGGTAGCCGCGGGAAGCAGCTCCCGCTTCAGTTGCGCGGTGGTGGACGGCGACGGCGACGACGTATCGGTTGAGTGGGAGGTGACTGCCGGGGAGCTGTTTGGTGAGGGCGATGCCGTCATCTGGCTCGCTCCCGAAGAGGGCGATGTTCACTGGATCACCGTGGTTGCGCGTGACGCGTATGGAGGCGAATCGCGCCGCGCCATGCCGGTTACCGTCACCTCTGGTGAGCCTCCGAAGATAGTCGGTCTGTTCCTCCACGGCATGAATACTGACATGCTGCAGAAGCGCGGCAACGATTGGATCATCTACAAGGGCCGCACCTGCACCATCAAATGCGCCATGGAGGAGACATCGGGACCGCTGACATACGAGTGGAGCGCGGACTTCGGCACCCTGGTGGCCGATGGCGACACCGCCACGTGGGAGGCGCCTTCAAGCAGGGTGGGCGCCACAATACTGGTTGTGGTCACCAACGAGTACGGCTACAAGTCCAGCGCAAGCGTCCTGATATACGTCGAGACCTGCACCTGCTCTTTCTGATACCTAGACAAGCCGGTACTGAATCTGGCCGTCCCGCTGGGAACTGGCCGCGACACCCTCGGCTTCGAGGTACTGCAGGTGGGCAATCGCCTCTCCGGTGGCAAAGAGCTTCTGTACCGGATGCACATCGTCCCAGCGCTCGTAGCGCAGATCCCATGAGATGCGTGGAGTGAGACTGGCCGCATTCTGCTCACCATCACGGAGGGCGGCGACCACCTCTTCCAGCCTGTTCCGATGGTGCTCTTTGAGTTCCCGTATTCGTGCCCCGCAATCATCAACGATCGACCGGTGTCCCGTCAGCGCCATGCTGACGCCCAGGGCCGCAACAGCATCGAGGCTCTTCAGATAACACCCCAGGGGATTGCTCATGTTCGTCCACATCGTGATGTTCGGCGTGATGTCCCCCAGGATGTGATCGCCACAGAACAGCGCGCCATGTCCCTCAATATAGAGACACATGTGCCCGGGCGTGTGGCCAACCGTCTGCACACAACGAAGTGTGTAGCCCCCCTTGCGCAGCACGTCACCGTCGTGCACCAGGGTGTACGGGTAGTCGTACTCCGGGCCGAAGATGCGACCCGGGTGGCGTTCAATCGCTACGCGTGACTCAGCCAGCGGAAGACCATGCGCCTCGTAGATGCTGCCCATCCAGGCCCAGTACGCATCGTCCGGCCGCGCCAGCGGCAGGTCTGGCTCATTGAAGTACACGGTTGCCCCATCGGCGGCCAGCGACGCCGCCAGCCCGAGATGATCCGCATGAAGGTGCGTCACGAAGTAGTCGACCGAGTCAGGTGAGTATCCTGCCTCATGCAGCAAGGATACGAAGGCCTCATGACACTCGGGACGGTTGAAGGCGGTGTCAATCACGAGAGGGCGTTCGCGATCAGCAATCAGGTAGGAGTTGGTCGCCTTCAGCGGACTGCGGGGCAGTGGAATGGCCATCCGAAAGACACCGGGCAGTATCTCATCAATCATGCGACTCCTCTCTACCCGGCATAGTCCGCCATGACCGGGAATGCTGCGTATTCAGGCGCAGTAGCGCCACAGGCAAGCGGCGCCTTGGCCGATCCGACTTGGAGGGCGAACGCCTATGGCGCAACGCAGCGAGGCATTGTAGTATAGGCACGACGCGAACGCAAAGCAGCCTCGGAGTTGCGCCCGCGCCAACCCGTGCCGAAGGAGTCATGAATGAACAGCCTCAGCGAACCGCAGATGTTTGACAAGTTGCGCAGCTTCAATACGCCCAGTGTCGGCAATGTCGTGGCCTCCTACCCTGAGCACCCGCATTGCCTTGGGCTGTACGACCCCTGGCGGGGCAGATGGTATACCGACGATTCGTTGACCTGTCTGCTGCCCGAGGCCGGACCGGCGATAGGCCACGCCGTCACCGTAGTATTTGGCCTCGATGATCCACTGCAGCCGGCAGTATCGTATCTCGACTTCGTGGATTTTCTGCTGGACGCCCCCAAGCCATGCATCGTGGTTTGTGAGGCGCAGTTCCCGCCGGAGGTCCTGTGCCGTGCCGGGATATTCGGTGGTCAGTCAGGTTCGCTCTTTCAGGCCTGTGGTGCGGTCGGGTTGCTCACCAACAGTCCCGTGCGAGATATCGACGAGATCCGTGAGCTCGGGATGCAGCACGTAGCCCGAGGCGTCACATCCGGTCACGGCAGTCTCTCGATGCGAGCGTATAACGTGCCGGTCAGCGTTGGCGGCATGGATGTGGTCCCGGGCGACATCGTGCACATGGATGAGAACGGCGCCTGCAAATTCCCCGCGGACAGGCTGGCGGACGTATGCGCGCACATCGACGCCTTCTCTGACGAGGAGGCAGAGCATTCCCGTCTTCTTCTTTCGGCCGCCGATGGCGAAGGCATAAAGGCGGCGTGGAAGAAGGTCCTGTCCAAGGGCGTGGGCATGGACCCCCGCTCGATGCCTTAGGCCACTGTGTGCCCCCGGATACATGAGACGGCCCGCTGTCGGCGCCACACCCCGTAGTAGCTAGTGCACCAGTGCGTGGCAGTTGAGCCCTCTCTGCCGCAAGAGGTCGCATGCGGTGCGCGCCGCCTCATCGCTGCAAGGAGACCTGCCAGCGAGTGCGTACTCGCGGTTCAGAAGCCGGTACTTGTGTTCTCCGAGCCTGTGGTAGGGTACAAGCTCGACGGGCGGCTCTCGTTGCAGGCTGCGTAACAGCGCCGCAAGAGCCACCAGGTCGGAGTCGGTATCATTCCAGCCCGGGATGAGCGGATAGCGCACCGTCACATCGGCGTGCCACTCCAGAAGCGAACTAAGATTCGCCACGATGGTCTCATTGCCACTGCCTGCCAGGGCGGCGTGACGGCCAGAATCGGCATGCTTGATGTCGAACAGCACGTGATCGGCGTGCTCAACCACAGAAAGGAAGGCATCCATCGCCGTACACCCACAGGTCTCGATGGCGGTATCGACTCCCTGCTCGCGAAGCAGGCGCAGCACCTCCGCCGCGAAAGCAGGCTGACTCATCGGTTCCCCTCCACCCAGGGTGACGCCACCACCCGACCGCCGGTAGAAAGGGGCATCGCGAACCGCGAGTGCGACAACTTCCGATGCCGTCATCCGGGAACCCACGATGCTGCGCGCGGAATGGGTGCATGCGGTCACACAGGCTCCACACCCATCGCACTGCGCCGCATTCCAGGTGAGTTCGCCTGCACATATCGAGATGGCTTCCCTCGGGCAGGCACGGACGCATTGGCCGCACAGTGTGCAACGTGCGGCATCGTACAGCAGTTCCGGCTGCAGCTGCTGTGATTCCGGATTGGAGCACCACGCGCAGCGCAGTGGACACCCCTTGAGAAAGACAAGGGTTCGAAGGCCGGGACCGTCCTGCAGCGAGTAACGCTGGATGTCGAAGACAATGCCCTCTGTCATCTACAGGCCGTGCTCCGTCCTGCGAATTATGTCCTCCTGCACGTCCCGGTGCAGTTGCGTGAAATAGGCGCTGTAACCGGCAACACGCACCAGCAGGTCGCGGTACTCTTCCGGCTTCTCCTGTGCCTCCCGCAAGGTGCGGCTGTCGATAACGTTGAACTGCGCGTGCCAGCATCCCACGTCGCAGAGGCCGCGTATGAACGACGCCATTCGACGCAATCCGCCCGCTTCCGCCACGGCCTGCGGGGTCAGCCGAAGGTTGAGGAGCGTACCGTTGCGCAGCGCCGCCGCATCCAGTTTGGCGACGGATCTGGCAACGGCCGTGGGGCCAAGCCTGTCATTTCCGGAAGAAGGTGACGAGTTGTCAGCAAGTGGCTGCCCGGCACGGCGTCCGCTGGGAAGAGCGCCCACCACGGACCCGAACGGGATACCGGAGGTGACCGCGATGATGCCTGACTGGGCTTGACCGCAGAAGATATTGCGGTACTGCATCACCTCGCGGTTGCCGAACTGCACCGCATCACGGGTCAGCAGGTCCACGTAGTCATCGTCATTGCCGAACTTGGGCGCCTGGTGCAACAGCAGTTCCCTCACATCCTCGTGGCCCTCGAAGTCGCTATCAAGCGCGTCGAGCAACTGCGCCATCGTCAGTTTTCTCTCATCGAAGACGAGCTTCCTTATTGCGGCAAGGGAATCGCCGGTGTCGGCAACGCCGATCTCATTGACCGCCGGGCCGAAATTGTACGTAGCCCCGCCCTGCTGCAGCGACCGCCCACTCTCGATGCACCCCTCGGTAAGCGCAGAGAGGAACGGAGAGCTGAGCAGTTCGCTGTACGCTGTCTCGGCTATGGCGTTGACCACGAACATGTGCCTGATGAGATGTGCGAGCTGCGCTTCATAGGCCCGTTTCACCTGGTCGAACGCCGTGAACGTGCGAGCGTTGCCGGTGGCGACGCCAACCCGTTGCCCCGTGCGTCGCCACACGCCATCGTTGAGCGCCAGTTCAAGCGCAGCCGGCAGATTGATGAAGCCACCCGTGAGATGGATGCCCTCCTTCGCCTGAACCCGCGGCTCCACACAGCCCATTATCGCGAAGTCGCGGGACTCAGCCAGGCTCAGCCCCTTGCAGGCCATGGAGTGGCAGATGAGGTCCTCGTTGTAGAACTTGGGATGCCCAGTGCCCAGACGTGCCAGCTCGCACGCCTTGAGCAGGAAGGCCTCTGGCGTGTCGGCGTGCACGCGAACCGAGATATCGGGTTGCACGATGCGCAGATCGATCATCGCATCGAGACACACGTACGAGAGTCCATTGGTCGCATCAAGCCCGTCACTTCCGCGTCCCCCGAGATTCAGGTTCTGCCATTGCGGCACGCCGGTGTAGAACTTGGATGTGTCGACACTCACAAAGAGCATCAGCTCGGAGAACTTGACGAACAGACACTCAATCAATTCGAGCGCCGCCTCAGCGTCATCCTGTTGCTGAAAGTAGGGGAACATGTACTGGTCGAACCGCCCCGGCGACAGCGAATGCCCGCTCTCCTCGATACGCACCGCGACATGCGTGAACCAGAACGACTGCACCGCCTCGTAGAAGTCACGAGCTGGCTCAGCGGGCACCCGGCTGCATACCCGGTGGATGCGCAGCAGTTCCTCTCGCCGCCGTGCGTCCGGCTCAATACGCGCCAGTTCAAGTGCGCGGTCCGCATATCGCTTCGAGAAGGCGATGAAGCCTTCAAGCGTCCTGCGGGACGCCCGCAGAAACAGCAGGCGTTGCACATCCCCGGGATCGGTGAGGTCGAGTGCCGCGATGCGGGCATCGATCTCGGCGATGATTCCGAGAGCGCCTTTCTGCAGCATTTTGCGGTAATTGGGCACAACCGTTCCGATCCCCTTCTGGATCAGCGAGTAGTTGTCGATTAGGCCGGTCGACCGGGTCGGCCACACTCCCGGCGTCAGATAGATCAGTGGAGCAGTATCGGCGGGACACTGCGCGAACAGCCTCTCGGCGATGGTTCGCCCTCTCCAGCACGGCAGTATCCGCTCGCGCACTTCCCGCTTGTCCTCCGGGGACATGAGCAGAGGGTCCCATCCACGGGTCTCAATCCCATCAAGCTCAGCATCGAGCCAACCGGCCTGCACCTCGGGGAAGAGCTGCGCCGCGCGGGGCTGTAGCGTAGGAGAACCCACCACCAGTTCTCCAGGAGCGATATCCACGGGCAGCATCGTGAACAGGCGGTGCATCGTTTCGGCCCACACCGACACCACCGGCTCTCCGGCGTGCCGTGCATGAGTCTCGGTGACAATCCGCGCGCGCGTAGTGTCCACCGATGGCCTCGACTCCAACATCCGTTGCCGTAGCGCCTCAACCCGAGCGTTCATCTTCTCTCACCTCAATCGGGGCCACCGCCAGTCGAGCACACATCGGTGCCGCACCGACATGGTATCTCTACGGGCGAACGCCTCGTCGCCATCTCGGTCCCAGCTGCGTCCTCGTGACGTCCCGCGCGTTGCGCACGAACTCACACAGTATCGCTCGCGTCTCCCCGGGATCGATGATCTCCTCCACATCGAACGCCTCCGCAGCGCGGAATGGCGAGCGATAGGGCTCGGACTGTTGACGCCAGACCGCAGCATTCTCACGAACCGTGAGACGGCCCTTCGCGTGCGGCCGGGCGACCGCTTTCGTACCTCCCATCTCCATCGCCATGCCGCGTCGCCGCCCCAGTTCATCGACCTCCGGCCTCCAACTCACGAGACCCGACCTCACTGACGCGTTATCACTTCGTGCTCGCACGGTACGTGCATCATAACACGCGCTCACTCGTGGATGTGTTTTACTCGGACGTACCGTTATGCTATCGTTCGGACATTGCGGCACTGTCGTTTTCCCGCTTGA
>CAYNXN010000009.1:0-20210 GCA_964401175.1 uncultured Dehalococcoidales bacterium
TACAGCGCGCCCGCAGCCGTCCAGGACCACTGGGCGAAGCGACGTTGCCCACGCGAAGCCGGCAGCATCAGCACAAGCGATGCGATGAGTGGAACGGTAACCACCGTCGAGGCGAGACCGGGAGGCAATCCCAGCAACCTTACGACCGCGAGCAGTGCAGCCCACACGACCGCGTTGACGGTCAGGGCGTCGCACCGCGGCAGGCCGGGAGCCAGGCGGGACACTTCGAATGCACAGACGCCGGCAACAACGGCAAGGAATCCGGCGAAGGGCACGGCGCCGGCAAGCACCGGCACGATGACAAGAGGCAGGCCAACGATGGCGGTCAGAACTCTGAGACGCAGCACGAACGAATTGTAGCAGACAAACGCAGCGTGAGAGACGGGAGGCGGTCACTGACCGCGCTAGAGTTCCCTGATCTCTCGCTCCTTGGCGTGACCAGTGTCGGCGGTCTTGAGGATGAACGCCTCAATGACCTCATCGATCTTCTTCAGCGTTGACTCCATCTCGTCCTGGGAAATGAGTTTGTCCTTCTCCATCTGCTTGAGCTTGGAGACGTGGTCGCGACGGATGTTACGCAGGGCAACCTTGCGTTCCTCAACGCGCTTCCCCACCAGCCTGGCCAGTTCGCCACGGCGCTCTTCGCTCAACGGAGGTATGGGCAAACGAATAACGCTGCCATCGTTTGAGGGATTGAGACCCAGGTTCGCCTTCAGCAGGGCCTTCTCGACGGTGCGGAGTGAACTGCGGTCCCACGGCTGGATGGTGATGAGGGAGGGCTCGGGCACGGCAATGTTGGCCAGCTGTTTCAGAGGCAGCGTCGCACCATGATACTCGACGAGCACGTCCTCCACCAGGGCAGGACTTGCCCTGCCAGTCCTGATAGCACCGAGTTCATGAGACAGGCCGTCGACACACTTCTGCATGTCGGCCGTTACATTCACGAGGACTTCGCTCACCATGAGCCAGCCTCCTCCTGGTCGCCAGGACGGCAAACCGCCGTCTAGCCACCCACTTCTATCCGTGTGAATCGACCAATCTTGATGTTCTCGCCGGTCTTCGCAACCAACTCGGTAATCAAATCGGCGATCGTCCGGGAGGGGTCTTTCACAAACGGTTGCGACAACAGACACGCCTCTTCTGCAGAGAGTTCACAGTAGGCTGGCATGTCTTCCTTGCAGAGGTAGGCAGGGGAAGTCGCCACCACATGCATTGCAAGGTCGTACGCAACCCGCCGAAAGTCATCGTTGCGGGCAACGAAATCGGTCTCGCAATTCAACTCCACAAGTGCACCGACACGACTATTGTGATGCACGTACGCAGCAACTACGCCCTCTCCCACAGCGCGAGAGGCACGCTTCTCCGCCATCGCAAAGCCTTTCTGTCTCAATGCTTCGACGGCGCTCGCGACGTCCCCACCACACTGCTCCAGCGCCTTCCTGCAATCAAGCACGCCCGCATTGGTCTTAACGCGCACTTCCTTGACGGAACTGGCCGGTATATCCATTTGAGACTCCGCTCTAATACTCGTCAGGATTGAAAGAATAGGACCGCAGCATCTCCAGGGACTCTTCCGATTCCTCTGCCGCGACCGCCTCAACCTCCGGCGCCTGCAGTGCGGCGTACATGCCGCGACCCTCGATCACGGCGTCGGCGATCTTGCCGCCGATAAGCCGAATCGCCTTGATGGCATCGTCGTTCGCGGGAATCGGGTAGTCGATGAGGTCGGGGTTAGCATTCGTATCAGCAATGGCAACCACCGGTATGCCAACCTTGCGCGCCTCAGCCAGAGCGATCTTGTCCTTCAAAGGATCGGCAATGAACAGGGCACCGGGGAACGAAGTCATCTCCTTGAAGCCGCCCATCTGGTCATTCAGATGCTCGATCTTCTTCTCGAGCTTCGACCGTTCCTTCTTAGACAACAGGTCGAGCTCGCCCTTGTCTCTCCGGTCCTCGAGCCGTACCAGGTAGTCAATCCTCGACTGTATGTTGCCGAAATTCGTCAGCATGCCACCGAGCCACCGCTGACTGACGTAGAACATCTCGCAGCGCTTCGCCTCTTCCTCAATGACCTGCTGCGCCTGCCGCTTGGTGCCGACGAACAGAATCGATTGACCGTGTGACACCACATCGCGCACATACGTGCAGGCGCTCATCAACATCTGTACCGTCTGTTCCAGGTCGATGATGTGAATGCCGTTGCGCTGGGCAAAGATATAGCGCTTCATCTTCGGGTGCCAGTAACTCGTGTGGTGCCCGAAATGAGCGCCCGCTTCCAGTAGGCCTTTGACTGATGGATTCTCCATACTTTGCTCTATCCTGTGGGAAGATTCAGCGTTGGGGTCAAACTCGGGTACTGTACCACAATTCGTACGTAACCTGCAACACAGGGCTCTGTGCCACCGCCCGGGGTTCAGCACGCAACACGACGGCGTTCCCCGATGAGCACCTATTGCCTTTGCGTCGATTCTGGGGAAATGGCATCCCTGGTGGGATTCGAACCCACGACCCGCTGCTTAGAAGGCAGCCGCTCTATCCTGCTGAGCTACAGGGACATGACTAGAGTCTAACACGACCGTCCGCCTTCAGGGCTTCAATCGCTGTCTTTCCCCGCCCCGGCGGAAGCGCCACGAGAATCAGTCGTATAGAACCCCGGCCCCTTGAACACTATCGGCACCGGACAGAACGCCCGGCGCGCCTCTTCGCCGCACTCGGGGCAAGGCGCGACAGGCTTGTCTTTGAAGCTCTGCCGCACATCGAATTCGCAATGACACCGGTCACATCTGTATGTGTAGGTGGGCACCTGTCATCCTCCTGTGCGACGCCAGCTGCTCCAGTATTACGCTAGCTGTCCTCGTCCAATTCCTCTGAAGACGTCTCGTTGTCTGCTTCACCAGTCAGTTCCGCGTCGGCGACCAGTTCCTCGTCGAAGATCACCGACTCCTCCTCCTCCGTCTCCGACGAAACGGCAACCTCGGCCTCGGCAGTGGCGACACCGACCGGTTCCGGCTGTTGCTTCGGGTGGAAGTCACCATTGAGGTCGGCGTACCCCTCCTCCATCTCAGGCCGATGCGAATCCACTATGTGCTTGTCCGCACAGTACGCATGAACATAGGCGCCACAAGCGCACCGAAATACCACGCGGTCGAACAACAGAGGACTGCCGCATACGGAACAGTTCATCTTCTACCTCCGCAGATTAGCACTCGAGCTTACAAAGTGCTAATTATATTCGAGACTCACGCTGTACGCAAACGTTGCCACACCGGTCATGTTGACAGTCTACGGGCATCATGCCTACGATGTCCGCGCAAGAGGCAGGCGACAACGTATCGGTCGAGTCTGGATAAGTTGCCTGCCAGGTCGCACGGCGCCAACGTCATCGTTCAGGGGGTTGCGATTCCATGGCGAAGAAGTCCATCAACAGTGTCGACGTCTCGGGCAGGAGAGTGTTTGTCCGCGTTGATTTCAACGTTCCTTTCGACGAAACCGGTGCGATCACGGATGACACCAGAATCCGTGCTTCCCTGCCCACCATCAGGACGCTCCTGGAGAGAAAGGCGCGAGTCATCCTTGCATCTCACCTTGGCCGCCCCAAGGGGAAGGTGGTCGAGAGCATGCGCCTGCGCCCGGTCGCGCAGCGCCTCGAAGTGCTGCTCGGCCAGCCCGTGAAGTACGTGGAGGAGTGTGTCGGTGCAGGGGTACATGCCGCCGTCGCGGCCATGAAGGACGGCGACGTTCTGCTTCTGGAGAACCTGCGCTTCCACGCGGAAGAAGAGCAGAACGACTCGGCGTTTGCACGCGAACTTGCGGGTCTGGCCGACATCTACGTGAATGACGCCTTTGGGACGGCGCACCGTGCGCACGCCTCGACCGAGGGCATCACCCATCATCTGCCGTCCGTGGCGGGACTGCTGATGCAGAAGGAACTCGACGCGCTGACCGGGCTGCTCGCCGCGCCGAACCGGCCGTTCGCCTGCGTCTTCGGCGGAGCCAAGATCAGCGACAAGATAGGCATGATTCGAAACATGCTGCAGCGGGTTGATGTGGTGCTGGTAGGTGGCGGCCTGGCAGCCACTTTCCTCAAGGCCCGAGGACTTGAGATCGGCACGTCACTAGTGGAGGAAGAGATGCTGGATGAGGCACGCGCGATCATGCGTGAGTCGGAGCAGCGTGGGGTCCCGGTACTCCTGCCGATGGATGCGGTCGTTGCCCCCGAGGTCAAAGCCGGTGTCAGGTCTCGCGTCGTGCAGGTTACCAGCGTCCCGACCGGCATGGGCATCGTCGACATCGGCCCGAGGACGGTGGAGCAGTTCTATGGCCGTCTTGAAACGTGCAAGACCGTGATGTGGAACGGCCCCATGGGCGTCTACGAGATACCCCAGTTCTCGCTTGGCACGAAATCGCTGATCAACTACCTTGCCTGTTTTGACGCCACAACAGTCATCGGTGGCGGCTCGAGCGTCGATGCCGTACAGGACATGGGCGTTGCCGATCTGGTCAGCCACGTATCCACGGGCGGCGGCGCAACCCTTGAACTGCTGGAGCTGGGGACTCTTCCCGGGGTCGAAGCGCTCAACGACGCCTGACACATTCGGTCGACTCGGCGGGAGATGATGCAAGAGATGAGACAGTTGCTTGTTGCGGGAAACTGGAAAATGAACTGCACGGTCGATGAGGCTGTCGCCCTCGCGACAGCTCTGCGCGAGAACCTCGGCTCGGTGGTTGGCGTGGAGGTAGCCGTCTGTCCGCCGTTTGTTGACCTCAGCGCCGTTCGTCAGGTGCTGGAGGATACGTACATCCGCCTCGGCGCACAGGATGTGTTCTACGAGGACGCGGGCGCATACACCGGCGCGGTCTCGCCAAAGATGCTGGCGGGACTGTGCGATTTCACCATTGTGGGACACTCAGAACGAAGACAGTGGTTTGGGGAGCCGGATGAGGTGATCGCCAGGAAAGTGGCCGCGCTGGCGCGACACTCCATCACGCCGATCCTCTGCATCGGCGAGACACTCGATGAGTACAACGCAAGCCGCACGGTCCAGGTGCTGGAGCGCCAGCTCCTGGCGGTGCTGCGTGCGGTCGATCCGCTGCCCGCGATGGTCGTTGCCTACGAACCCGTGTGGGCCATCGGCACTGGCAAGTCTGCTGACCCCGATGACGTGAGTCGCACCGTGGCGGGTATCAGGGAGTTGTTGGGACGGGAATGGGGCGCCGACGTCGCGTCAGGCATGAGGATCCTCTACGGCGGAAGCGTCAGCGCCGCCAACATCGCCTCCTACGTTCGAATGAAGGAGATCGATGGGGCGCTTGTCGGTGGCGCCAGCCTTCGAGCGCATGAATTCTGCGACATCGTTTTCACGACGGCGGCCACGCATCGGTAGTCTGCGGAATCGCTGGGGGGCGTTTGGGAGCCACGTCAGACTCGACCCGTAACCAGCGGCGGGCGCAGGTAGTCGCAATCGTCGGCCCAACGGCGTCGGGCAAGAGCGCCCTCGCGCTTCGTCTGCACGAACACCTCCCGGTAGAGATCGTCAACGCGGACAGCCGGCAGGTCTATCGCTTCATGGACATCGGCACCAGCAAGCCGTCACCGCAGGACCGCGCTGCCGTGCCACACCACGTACTGGATATAGTCGAACCGGATCAGTCGTTCACGCTCGCCGAGTATCTCTCACATGCGCGTTCGGCCATTCAGGACATCTTTTCACGCGGTCGCATTCCCCTCATCGTGGGCGGCTCCGGGCAGTACGTGTGGGCGCTGGTTGAGGGCTGGCAGGTCCCTGAAGTCCCGCCTGATCCGGAGTTTCGCGCTTTGACGGAACGCCAGGCTGCTGTTGAGGGTTACGCGGCACTGCATGCTGAGCTGCGCCGCATCGACCCCGAGGCGGCAGCCTCCATCCAGCCGACCAACGTGCGCAGGGTGGTGCGTGCACTGGAGCTGTTTCGCGCCACCGGCGTAGCCCCTTCGATGCTGCTACGGCGGCGCATCGCTCACGTGGAGCCAGCGCTCATCCTGGGCCTTGAGGTTTCGAGACCGGTTCTCTATTCGCGCATCGATGCCCGCATTGTTACAATGATGCGAGACGGTTTCGTTGACGAAGTGCGATTGCTGTTACAGCGGGGTTATGCCGCTTCGCTGCCGTCGATGTCCAGCATCGGATACCGCGAGATGGCGGATTGCGTCACCGGGAAGACCGACCTTGATACCGCCATCGTACGGATTGGACGTGAAACACGCAGACTGGTACGTCGCCAGCATGCATGGTTCAGCCCCACGGACGAGCGTATCAACTGGCTCGAAGCGGATGAGCCAGCGGGCATCGTGAGTGCCGCTATGGAGCTTGTGGCAGGTGCAATGAGATGAGATTCAGCAAGTGCCACGGAGCGGGAAACGACTTCGTGGTTATCGACACGCGTTCCCTGACCCGTCGGTGGGATGAACTGGCGCGGGCTATGTCTGATCGTCACTTCGGAGTAGGTTCCGATGGCCTGATACTGGTCTGCGAGTCAGATCGCGCCGATCTGCGTATGCGCATGTTCAACCCTGACGGTTCCGAGGCCGAGGCGTGTGGCAACGGCCTCCGGTGTTTCACCAAGTACGTGGTCGATCATGGACTGGTGACCTCACCCGGTTTCAGCGTGGAGACAGCGGGCGGCATTCGCCATGTTCGTGCGTTTGTTGACGCCGCCAACACCGTGCATGAAGCCGAAGCGGGAATGGGCGTACCTCGCTTCGCACCCGAGGAGATACCGGCTCTATTGCCGGATGTACCGGGCCCGGTGACCGGCTTGCGGCTCTCCGTGAGCGCCAGCACCGTTGATCTGACACTCGTGTCCATGGGCAATCCGCACGCCGTGTGCTTCATCGGCGAGGACCCATCCCGCTACCCGCTGGACCGGATCGGTCCCGCCGTGGAACACCACGCGTTGTTTCCAGCACGCATCAACTTTGAGGTCGCACGGGTTATCGGTAGGCATGAGATTGAAGCCAGGGTATGGGAACGCGGCGCCGGCGAAACGCTCGCCTGTGGCTCCGGCGCATGCGCCATCTCCGTGGCGGCCCAACTACTGGGCTACTGCGATCCCGGAATCAGCATTCGCCTGCCGGGCGGCATTCTATACGTGGACTGGAAGGGGCCAGGGGCTGAAGTCTTCTTGCGCGGGCCGGCGCAGCATGTATTCGACGGCGAATGGCCGGATTGAACAAAAGGAGAGACGTTGCCATGCAGTTTGCGAAAAGACTGGACCGCCTTCCTCCGTACCTGTTCGTTGATATCAATCGACGGATAGCGGATATGCGCGCGCGAGGCATCGATATCGTCACGTTCGCAATCGGCGATCCCGACATGCCCACCCCGTCACACATCATCGAGAGGCTGTGCGCCGAAGCACACGTCCCGGCCAATCACCGGTACCCTGAGACCGACGGCCTGCCAGAGCTGCGTACGGCGATCGCGGAGTGGTACCAGCAACGCTTCGATGTCACGCTCGATCCTGACTCCGAGGTTCTTCCACTCATCGGCTCCAAGGAAGGCATCGGCCACATCGCGTTCTGCTTCGTTGAGGGCGGCAGTACCGTACTGGTGCCGGACCCGGGCTATCCGGTGTACTCCATGGCGACCATGATTGCGGGAGGACAGCCCCATTACATGCCACTGCTCGAATCAAACGACTATCTGCCTGACTTCGACGCAATCCCGGCTTCTGTAGCCTCCAGATCCACGTTGATGTGGCTGAACTACCCGAACAATCCTACGGGCGCGGGCGCGAGCCTTGAGTTCTTTGAGCGCGCGGTAGCCTTCGCCAGGAAGCATGACATAGCAGTGTGCCACGATGCCCCGTACACGGAAGTGTACTTCGATGGTAAACGACCATCCAGCTTCCTCCAGGCGGCCGGCAGCAGAGAGGTCGGCATTGAGTTTCATTCGTTTTCCAAGACCTACCACATGACCGGCTGGCGCATCGGGATGGCCGCAGGCAACAAGGATATGATCCGTGCGTTGTTCACCGTGAAGTCCAATCTGGACTCAGGCATTCCTCAGGCAGTGCAGCTCATGGCCGTCGAGGCCCTGCGCGGCTCCCAGGCCGTCATTGCCGAGCACAATGAGGTGCTGCAACGGCGGCGCGACAAGCTGATGCAGGTTCTTGACGAGATCGGACTGCACGCCCGGAAGCCGGACGGCACGTTCTATGTCTGGGCGCGAGTGCCCGAGGGCTACACTTGCGTGGATCTCGCGCGAGAACTGCTGGAGCAGGTGCACGTTGCCGTCACTCCTGGAATAGGCTATGGCGCCAGCGGAGCCAACTACATTCGCTTCTCGATCACGCTGCCGGATGACCGGCTGGACGAGGGGGTAAGGCGCCTCGCAGGCTGGCGGGGAGGCGCTCGATAAAGGGTCAACTGCACGCCACTACCGAGGAACGCGAGCGCGCGTACCTGGTGGCCGTTGATTCTCGCCCGGCTCAGGAGAGATGGAACGCCCGGGAATCGCTGGCTGAGCTTGCGCAACTGGCCCGCAGCGCCGGTGCAGAGGTGGTGGGCTCTCAATCGCAGCGATTGGAGGCGCCGTCCGGGTCTCACTACGTCGGCCGGGGCAAACTGGACGAACTCCGAGCGCTGAAGCAGAGCCTGCAATACACGCTGCTGATCGCCGACGATGAGCTGTCGCCCCGACAACAGCGGACGCTGGAAACCGAGCTTGACGTGCGGGTGATCGACCGCTCCACGCTCATTCTTGACATCTTCGCTCGACAGGCACGCACACGTGAGGGCAAGCTCCAGGTGGAACTGGCGCAGCACCGTTATCTGTTGCCGCGTCTCATCGGACGATGGGAGCATCTGGAACGCCTCGGTGGTGGCATAGGCACCCGAGGCCCTGGCGAGTCACAGATCGAGACTGATAGACGGCTCATCCGGCTGCGCATCAAGCGGCTGGAGGAAGACCTTGAGGCAGTCCGCCGTCACCGCGAGGTATACCGCAGTCGACGACGCAGAGAGGCCGTACCGTTGATCGCGCTCGTCGGGTACACCAATGCAGGCAAGAGCACGTTGTTCAACACACTGAGTCGTGCGAGTGTGACGGTGGAGAACCGGCTGTTCTCGACCCTGGACCCGGTCACACGTAGAATACGGCTGCCCGACGGACAGGCCGCGCTGATCACCGACACCGTGGGATTCATTCACAAGTTGCCGCCGTCCATCATCGCCGCGTTCCGCACCACGCTGGAGGAACTCGATGAGGCGGACCTGCTCGTGCACGTCGTGGACATAACGCATGCCGACGCTCCACAGCAACATGCGACTGTGGAACAGATACTGTCAGACATCGGACTGAGTTCCAAGCCAGTCCTCACGGTGCTCAACAAGATGGACCTGCTGCAACCATCAGGTTCCGGCGGCGAGCCACCGGCGGCGCGTGAGGATCCCCGGTTCACACGGACCGACTTTGTGGCTGTGTCGGCGGCGACCGGGTGGAACGTTCCCGAGTTGCTGGAGCGGATCGAGGGCCTGCTGGCTGCCGCCGTGGCACAGAATGGATCCTGACCCGGGGCCTCCGGGGCAGTGCAGGCACAGTCGATGTCGCGCCCACAAATCGGCTACAATAGCATGCCTGCACATGAACCACGTTGACATGCTCTGCCGGCTGATCGAGTTCGACACCAGCGGTGCGGATGGCAGGGGTTGCGTCGCTGCCATCGGCTATCTTGAGGAGCTTTTTGCTCAGTGCGGCTTCCTGACACGTCAAGTCACCATTCCCGTGGCTGACTCAGAGGGACTTCAGGGCCGTATCGCCCTGCTGGCGCACCGGCGGGCACCGGCCAAACCACGGCTCATCATCTACGGTCACATAGATGTTGTTCCGGCCGAAGGCTGGGGGGCATTCACTCCCAGGTATGAGGACGGCGCGGTCTATGGCCGCGGCGCCTCGGACATGAAAGGCTCGCTGGTTGCGCTGCTTGCCGCGCTGATGCGGATACGCGGCGCCAGCACGGCGTTTGATCTCACCACGGTGGTGACAATGGACGAAGAGACGCACCAGATGGGCCAACTGCGTTGCCTCACCGATGCCCTTGACCCGGGACCGAAACCACACGTGCTCAGCCTGGACGCGGGCTTCGGCTATGTATCCATCGCCAATCTCGGACTGCTGCAACTTGACGTCAGCGTCAGCGGACAGTCAGTGCACTCCGCGCTGTCACACCTGGGACGCAACGCGGTGGAGGATGCCGTCGGGCTACTGCAGCCGCTGCTGGAGTTGAGGCAACAGGTGACGCTGAGAAAGTCATCCGTGCCCACCCATCCGGAAACCGGGCTGCACTTCATGGAACCGCGTCTTAACATCAACCGCATCAGTGGCGGCATTGCGCGCAACGTGGTGCCGGACCGCTGCGGCTTCACCATCGATAGACGGCTCATCCCTGAGGAGACCGTTGAGGATGCTCGCGACGAGATCATCAACGCGCTGGGCCGTTGCGACGGAGTACGGTGGAGCATCTCCAAAGAGTTCTCTATCCCCTCAGTGCCACCGACACGCGACGCCGAGGCGCGCGTCCTGGCTGATGTCATCGCACGAGTGACCGGCACAACGGGTATGTACGGTGATATGTTATCGGGAGAGTTGCCTGCGGCAGCCCGGCACTTCTGGGGCGCTGAGGCATTCGCCACGGGTGTGATCCGTCCGGGCAATCGTGTTCACGGCGTGGACGAATTCGTACGTGAACGCGACCTTGACCAACTGGCCGAGGTACTGGCACGATTCCTTACCGGCGACCGAAAGGAGGCAGCATGACGGTCAGCATCTTGTACCGAGAGGAACTCCGGGAATACGACTTCGGGGTGGGACACCCATTCCGGGGAGACCGTTACGAGATCTTCCCGAAGGTGCTCCAGCAGCACGTTTCGCCCGACGGCCACTACCAGTTCGTGGTCGCCGATACGTGCAACGAGGACGACCTGAGGCTGATCTGCAGTCAGGAGTATATCGACTTCAGCCGAGAGTATTTCAGGGCGGCAAACTTGGGAGAAACGTATTCACGCAGCATGGATTTCCCCCGTTTTCACTCGCTGGACAACCTCCCTCGCGGGCGCCCGGGCAAGCTTGAAGAGGCATCACGGATGATGATCGGGCAGGTGAAGAAGGCTGCGGAGCTGGTCCTGAGACACAGCGAGGAGATCGTCATCTGCATCGGCGGCAACCTGCACCATGCCAAACCTGACTACGGCGAAGGCTTCTGCGTCTACAACGACAACGCGTTCCTTGCACTGCACCTGCTGCAGGAATACGGACTGGAACGTGTGATGGTGCTTGACACCGACGCACATCAGGGTAACGGGACGTGCGACTACTTCTACTCCGACCCCCGCGTACTGTTCGTTGACCTCCACCAGGACCCCACCACACTGTACCCGGGTGTCGGCTTCTCCAACGATATCGGCGAAGGCGCAGGCAAAGGCTTCACCGTCAACGTGCCGCTGCCGGTGTATGCCGGAATCGATTCCTATCGTCTCGCCTTCGAACAGGTTGTAGAACCTCTGGCGCGCGAGTTCAAGCCACAGGTCATCATTCGCAATGGCGGTTCCGATCCTCACTTCGCCGACGGCCTCACCAATCTGGGATTGCCTATCGACGGCTTCAAGATGATCGGTGAGCGAATGCGCGCTCTGACTCAAGAGTGCGGTTGCTGTGAAATCGACATCATCGGTTCCGGCTACAACATCGAGGTTCTTCCCTGGGCCTGGCTGGCGCTCGTGTCCGGCCTGGCCAATTTCGGCGTCGACGTGGAGGAGCCGGTACCGGTGCCGCAGCGTTTCATTCAGGATCTGGTGACAGATGATACCGCCAGGGAGGTGAAGAAGCTGCAAGGTTATCTGAAGGACTACTGGAAGTGCTTCCGCTAGGGGATGCCGGAGAGCGACGGAGGTACAGGTGGCAGGCAAGAGCACAAGGATAACGGTTGACCTCGGCAGCGAGGAACTGGTGAAGGCACTGAAGATCGCCGCGGTGGAGAAGCGCCGTACTGTCAGAGATATCGTCGTTGAGGCCCTGTCGCAGTGGTTGGAGCGCTCGGAGACGTCCGCCTCCGGCTCCGTGAAGCGTGCGGCGGAAGAAGCGTCACAGCAGCAGCCGAGCGACAAGGACTATGTGAGCATGATGGAGACGCTCAACCGCTACCGCGGTCTCGGGCAGAAGTAGCGTTCCATCACGCCACGGAGGTGCTATATGGTTATCGCCGACCTCACCGTAGTTCCGTCAGGTGTTGGGCCATCAGTGAGCGAATACGTGGCGAGGGCGCATCAGGTCATCCAGAGGCATACCAGAGTCAAGTCGCTGCTGACTCCCATGGGCACGGTGCTCGAAGGAGAAATGGACGATGTGCTTGCCGTGATCCGCGATGTGCACAACAGCACTTTCGATGACCGAGTGCAGCGCGTGCTCACGCTGGTGAAGATCGACGAGCGCCGTGACAAGACGCTGAGCATGCAGGGCAAACTCGACTCGGTTGCAGCCAGGCTGGATGGGTAACGCCAGCAGGGCGTAACGCCCCTTGACGAACAGTCTGCGGTGGATGTCCGTTTGACTTACAACTGAGCGCAGGTATACCGTTGTAGTGGCCTCATACCCCCACCTGGTGCGGCAAGTTGATCCGAACATCGGCAGAGGAGACTGATACAGAGATGCCGTCTGCGGACCACATGGAATGCGCGCTCTCACTTGCCAGACTGGCAAGTGGCTACTCCAGCCCGAACCCCGCCGTGGGTGCAGTGGTGGTCAAGGATGGCCAGGTGGTCGGGATGGGCTACACCCAGCCGGTGGGCGGGCCGCACGCCGAGGTAGTAGCCCTGGCTCAGGCCGGAACCAAAGCGCGAGGAGCCTCCCTTTACGTGACACTCGAACCGTGCTGCCACTTTGGCCGCACGCCGCCGTGCACACGGTCCATAATTGAGGCTGGCGTCGCCGAAGTCCACGTCGCTCTCGTTGACCCCAATCCACTGGTGTCCGGCCAGGGCATCATGGAGTTGAATACCGCAGGTATCAAGACCTGCGTGGGAGCTCATGAGCGGGAAGCCTGCGAGATTAACGAGGCTTACCTCAAGTACATTTCCACCGGAATCCCGTTCGTCGTCGCGAAGTTCGCCATGAGCCTCGATGGCAAGATCGCTACCAAGACCGGTGACTCACACTGGATCAGCAACGAGCAGGCACGCTGCTACGTCCACAGTGTGAGACACACGGTTGACGCCATTATGATAGGCGTCAATACACTGATCACTGACGATCCCAGGCTGACCGCCCGAGCCTGCGGAGGAAAGAGCGGAGCCACCGCCAAACAGCCACTGCGGATAGTGGTGGACGGGACAGGCCGGACGCCTGTCGAGGCGCGTATGTTCACGCAACCGGGTCGCACGCTCGTCGCCTGGACCGATCCCGTCGATGAACATAAGCGCCAGCGTCTCGCTGACATCGGAGTCGAGATCGCCGTCTTCCCCGGAAGTGAGGGGAGGGTCGACCTCGAGGCCGTGCTCCGAGGCGTGGGCCAGCGCCAGATATCGACAGTGTTGCTGGAGGGCGGGAGCGAGTTGCTCGGCTATGCCTTCGACCACGGTCTGGTCGACAAGGTCCTTGCGTTCATCGCACCGATGATCATTGGCGGCACCGATGGCCGCACAGCGGTTGGCGGTATGGGTGCAGTCAACATCGCAGAGGCCCTTGCGCTTGAACGTGTCGAGGTCAAGAGCTTCGCTGACAATGTGCTCGTCAGCGGGTATGTCAAGAAGGCTGCTTCCGGCGTATGTTCAGCGGCATAGTCGAAGAGATCGGCACTGTTCGCGATCTCAGCGCTCACGACATCTCGGTACAGGCGTCGCGCATTCTTGCCGACACCCGAATCAGCGACAGCATTGCCGTGAGCGGCGTCTGTCTCACCGTGTCTGAGACCGGACCGGGCTGCTTCAGCGCGTCGGTGATGCCTGAGACCCTCCGTCACACGAATCTGGGGATGCTTGCCTCGGGTGACCGTGTGAACCTGGAACGCGCAGTGACGCCGACGACGCGTCTGGGAGGCCACATCGTGCTCGGACATGTGGATGGCGTTGGCCGCGTTGTCTCAATCGAGCCCGAGGAACTGGCGCACATCATGACTATCCAGGCTCCCGCAGAGGTGATGCGCTATGTCGCGCTGAAAGGCTCCATCACCGTCGATGGCGTCAGTCTGACTGTGGCGAGGCTCGCCCCGGATTCGTTTGCAGTATCGCTGGTATCCTATACTTGGCAGCAGACGACGCTGGGAACTGCGCAGCGCGGACGAATCGTCAATCTTGAGGTGGACGTCCTCGCTCGTTACATCGAGCGCTTGCAGCAGTCGACCGCGGCAGGTGAGGAGATCACCTGGGACTTCCTCCACAGACATGGCTATTGAGAGAGGACAACAACACATGCTTGCACGCATCGAAGACGCACTTGAGGACATCAGGCAAGGCAGGTTCGTCATAGTCGTCGACGATGAGAACCGCGAGAACGAGGGCGACCTTGTGATAGCGGCGGAGAAGGTCAGTCCAGAGGCGATCAACTTCATGGCGCGTGAGGGCAGGGGGCTTGTCTGCCTGCCGATCATCGGTGAGAGGCTGGATCAACTCGGCATTCCGCTGATGGTGCAGGACAACACCTCCAAGAACTGCACCGCCTTCACCGTCTCTATTGAAGCCAAGCGCGGCGTCACCACCGGCATCTCGGCAGAGGACCGCGCCACCACCATCCGCACCGTCCTCGCTGCAGAGACAACGGCGGCGGATATCGCACGCCCGGGGCACGTGTTCCCAATCCGTGCCCGGGAAGGAGGCGTGCTGGCGCGCGCCGGCCACACTGAGGCTGTGGTGGACCTCGCACGGATGGCGGGACTGTATCCTGCGGGCGTCATCTGCGAAATCATGAACGAGGATGGCAGCATGGCGCGGCTACCGCAATTGGAACTGATGGCGCAGCACCATGGGCTCCGGATAATCTCAATTCGCGACCTCATCGCATACCGCTGCCGGCATGAGACCCTGGTGCGCCGAGTTGCTGAAGCCCGCCTGCCCACGCGCTACGGTGACTTCGTGGCCGTCGCCTTCAAGAGCGCCGTTGATACCAATGAGCACGTCGCACTGGTCAAAGGTGACGTGACCAACGGAGATCCGGTCCTCGTCCGCGTCCACAGCGAGTGCCTCACCGGTGACGTCTTCGGCAGTTGCCGCTGCGACTGCGGAGAGCAGATTGCACTCGCACTGCAACGCATCAATGAAGAGGGCAGGGGCGTGCTGCTCTATATGCGTCAGGAGGGCAGAGGTATCGGATTTCACAACAAGCTCCGCGCCTATGAGCTGCAGGACCAGGGGCTCGATACTGTGGAGGCCAATCTGGCGCTCGGCTTTGCAGCAGACTTGAGAGACTACGGCGTCGGCGCCCAGATTCTGGCCAACCTGGGGTTACATAAGATTCGTTTGCTCACCAACAATCCGCGGAAGGTGGTGGGGCTTGAGAGCTACGGCATCGAGATAGTGGAGACCGTCCCGGTCATCGTTGCCTGCAATCCACACAACGAGCGATATCTCAAGACGAAACAGGAGAAGCTGGGCCATCGGCTCGGCATGCAGGAGGAGGAGAAGAATGGCCAAGTCGTTTGAGGGTATGCTGACAGGCGAGGGGCTGCGATTCGCCATTGTAGTGGCCCGCTTCAACGAACTGATCACGTTGAGACTGCTCGATGGAGCCCGGGACGGGCTGAAGCGTCACGGGGTATCCGAGGAGTCAATCGACGTTGCCTGGTGTCCCGGCAGTTTCGAGATCCCGCTGGTGGCAAAAGTGCTCGCGGAAACCGGCGACTATGACGCGATTCTCTGTCTCGGCGCGGTCATCAGGGGAGGCACTCCGCACTTTGACTACGTCGCTGCTGAGGTCAACAAGGGCATCGCCAAGATTTCCCTGGACTCGGGGCTGCCGGTCGTGCAGGGTGTCATAACGGCCGACACACTGGAGCAGGCGATTCAGCGCGCAGGAGCGAAAGAAGGCAACCGCGGGTTTGCGGCCGCACTGAGCGCCATTGAGATGGCCAACCTGATGCGCGCTATTCGATGACCTTGTAGACGTGATCTCCGTGCCTGACCCGGTCGGGCACCTTGATTCCGATCAAGTCCCCGGCTTTCGCCTCGGTCACCGCGACGTGTTCGATCTGCATCGAGGCCAGCACGAACTCAAGATCGGTGGTCGCACCCTTGATGCGGATGAGGTCTCCCGTCCTCACGCTACCGTGAAGCTCGATTCCGGCCACCACCGGTTTCGCGAAGAAGTCGGTAATCCGGCCCACCTCAATCTCTTGCATCGTCGTCCTCCTGCTTCGTCCCGAGGGTGATTCCTACTCTACCACCGGGTGAATGCGAACGCAATCCATCTGCGCGACGTTATATCGTGGAAACGCGCCTGCCAGGCGCTCTGCCGCCGAACTCCCGACGGGGCAGCCTTGACACGCAGTATAGTGCTACCTATTATTAGCGACGTACGGGACAATCGATTTTGGAGGTCACCGCAAATGGTTGAGAAGAGGCGTGAGAAGCCCTATACGTGGGAAGAGGTGTTCTCGTTCGACCGGCTGAAGCGGACGATGGTGTCGCGTGTGCTGGAGAATGTTGAGGCGATGTGCGAAGGCAATGAGCCGATTACTCCGGATCAGATCAACCGCGTCATCACCGATGAGTGGGAGGATGTGAAGAAGGCCGTCCGCTCCTCTCCCGCCGCCAGAGAGTCATTCCGCAAGTACCTCGAGAAGACGGTCTCAGAGAAGGTCGACACGTTGATTCAGCAGGACAAGTCGGAACTCGAGTCGCTCGGCGTAATCGAGAGGGGTCTCTGACTTGGCTGACAAGCGCGAGCGAGCCGGAGAGGGCGGCTCTCATGCTCGGGCGGAGATCGAACAGCTTGGCCGGCGAGTGAAGATGCTGGACGACCGCCTGGACAACCTGGACTCCATTGTCACTACGCTGGTGCAGCGTGTAATGGAGAAACCACTGACTATCGAGTTGACCTGCCCCAAGTGCTCTCAGCAGATTGAGATCAATATCACAAGCAGCACCCGGATGCGGGGAGGGTTCTAGCCTATCACTACACGCACACGCGCTCCGCGCACAGTGCGGGGCCCCTCAGGGGCCCCGCTTGTCTTTTCGCCACGGTAGCGACGGTTGGCCGCTAGCTCTGCGGCTGGCCCGCCAATGCTCGCGCCACCCTTGCGGCCAACTCCGACGTGAGCGGCCCACCGTCTGCTGTCAGCACCTCGATCTCCATGCCCGGCAGATCGGGCAGCTCCCGCGCACGCTCCTCCTCGAACATGAGTTCGCGTCCCAACAGTGCCGCCGCCACCGCATCTTTCGCAGCGGTACAGTGCGGAGAATCGTCATCTACATCTGGCACGCCGCGCAGCACATACGTGCTCCCATCGACATCCCGAATCGTTCCGGGGCTTATCACTGCAGCAACCACAATGCTCTTTGTACCCATGCGACCTCCGTTCTGGTTTCGGTGAGCGATTGTACCCGTGAGTGGAACGAAGAGCAAGCGTGGGCCGCGTCGGCAACCTCACGCCGGAGAGAAGGGCACGAGGCGACATAATACGCCTGCCATTCACGCACGTCCTCACCGCACGATTCAATTGCCGGACGGAGATCCACGCAATGTGCTGCGCCCGGCAGGGCGAGAGATAGGATGCTGATGCCTGGCTGTTGGCCGGGAATGCGGATGCCACCACATTCCGGTGACGCCGGACGCTACGCGACGGACGGTCCCGAATGCCCCACCGCGAGATTCCGGCGCACGGCTGGCGCAAGGCATTGAGCGAGAGCTTGCTGCATAGTGGACTCTGAGGCCCCAGCAGCGTCATGCAGGTGCACAACAGACGGTCGGTAACCTCGACGGTTGGTTGTGGGTTGCGAGCCTGCGGACCGGACTTCGGACTGGCGCCCATCGGTTCGCACCTCACGGTGCAGGCAGTGGATGAGACGTTGAATCAGGCGACGGTTCACGTCATTCCACTCACTGCAGCAGGACCGGATGGCGGGCCAACCAGAAAGCATGGATGCACCAGAGCGACGGCCTGACACGCAATTCCTCCACCGCGGCGGGACACTGCGCTCCAGTCCACGTCAGCCGACACCACCAGAGGACCCCCTCGAAAATGGCGCGAGGCGGCCCGAAAAGGAGGCGATGCGACCGATTGGTCAGCCGCATGCACTATTCCGCGGGTTGTTTTGACTGAGAAACGGCGTCCCAGTCAGCCGATTCTCCCGCGACAACGGTCAGAGCCTCCAGCGACCAACACTGTCAGGACGGCCGCTCCGGCGGCCAACGGGACGTCCGGCGGCGGCTGCATGCGGTACGCTGTGCAGGGCAACTCTAGGGCCGTTTCCGTCGATTCCACGGCAGTAGAACCCCTGCGGCGGAATGCGCTGGCCCGGGTAACACCGGGCACGTCGACGTGTGAGCAGCAGGCGGAAGAGCAACACCGGGACCGCCAGGTCAGCAGCGAATGACGACGGCAGTAGTCCACATACACGATAGTCACGTTGTCGCCGCCGCGATCGTTCAAGCAGGAAGTGAGGTTGACGGGCAATGCGCAGATAGCACGGACACCCAGAGCGCCTCAAGGAGAGGCACTGGCTCCACAGCCTGAGCTGAAAGGGATTCCGCCGAAGGGAGTCGATTCCGCCTTGCCACTGGCTTCGCTTGACGACTGAGTATAATATCCCGTTACACCGGCCCCGGACGTTTAGAGTCTACCACCTTGTTTACACGGCCTGTCAAGCCCTCATCGTGCAGTACCTGAGTTTACGTTCACCGTTCGTGCTCTCACGAATGCCGTTGTGTAAACCACGTTTACCCGCGTGCAGAAATGAACTCGCTAACAAGTGAAGAGGCCGGCTGCTGCCAGAAAGTAGAGGCCGATCACGGAGCCGGCGAGCCCCCAGAGCCAGCCGGCCAGGTCGGGATAGCAGCGGTCCTGGTGGTGCAGATCCTGTGCAACCTCATACAACAGAAAGCCGACCGAGAACATAACCCCGGCCGGCTCGCACATGCCAAACATCCAGGCGTTGACTATCCCAACCGGGACATGCAGCAGGAGACGCCCCCGGTCAGACATCGGCGCAGCACCTCGTATACTCGCGTTTACCGGCGCGTCCGGCGCGCGGCCCGGCGCTTACCACGCTTACGCCTTGCAGCCCATGCCTTGCGCAGATTACGCCTTGCCGCTGCTACCTGCTTTCGTGTCGCCATCCTTTGCCTTCCTTCCGTCGCTCAGCCCCTTGTAGTAGCCTCCGACGCCTGAGCAGATCCCTGTGATCGCTGCAATCCCGGCAGTGACCATCGGCCCATCATGCCCACAAAAAGACCCGACGATCGTCATAGCCGACACACAAGCCATGCCGGCGATCATCACTGCTGCCCTAGTACCGCTCATACACTCCTACGCACTAACAGCCTGACAGGACATCGCGCCGGCACAACGGCCACCGAAGGCACCAACCCCCTCTGCTCGTACGACGTATGAGCCGGCAGCGACATTCTGCTCGTAGACCACAATCCCAATTCCAAAGCCAGCCGTCCACTGCTCCAGCGCGACGATGTCTCCAGGCACGTTGCCATACACTCCAGCCTTGACGTCCCCATCTATCTTGACGCGAACATACGTACCGACATTCGACAGGCTACCAAAGACCACCGCGACCGCAACCACCACCAGGCGTGACGGCTCCGTACACACGACAGTATCCTCACCGATAAGCACATTGGCGGTATAGCCGACGTCCTGCCCCGTGTATTTCCCGGTAGCACCATACGCCTTAACAGTGAAGCCGTCCTCGTGCTCCAGCGTGACAGATCTCTGAAGAAACGACAGCTTCGTATCAGACATGCACGTACACTCCTACGTGTAACTCCAGTACGCACGTTCGTCCGACTCAGACGCCATGCCGGTAGCCGTCACCGGCTTCGCCTTGCCGCCGGACGGCGCGGATCCGCCGGACGATGTAGCTCCGGCAAGAGACGCCTTGGCAGAAGCTCTCGCTCCAGGGAGAGACGCCTGAGCAGAGGCTCTCGCTCCAGTGGCAGCGCTGAAGTATTCCCGCAGAGCGATCGTCTCGGAAGCTCCGGCCCCGGTCGGCGCCATGATCCGCACCGACGGCGCCG
>CAYNXN010000010.1:0-19506 GCA_964401175.1 uncultured Dehalococcoidales bacterium
ACACCCTATCCTACACTCTTTCCCTACACGACGCTCTTCCGATCTGTGGATGATGTGTGCACAGGGATCGTGTGGTGAAAGAAGGAGGTGATGGATATGGCAGATCTGATTCGTTGGGAACCGCTGGGTGTGACCAGCTTGAGACAGGCGATGGACCGGCTGTTCGAAGACTCCTTCGTGCGTTCCTCTGGCCTGTTTCCGTCGTTGAGGGCTGAATCACCCGCAGTCGATATGTACCAGACCGATAAGGAAGTGGTGGTCAAGGCGTCGCTTCCCGGCATGAAGGCGGAGGACGTGGAGATCTCGGTGACCGGAGACATGCTCACTCTCAAGGGCGAGCACCGTGAGGAGCAGGAGGTGAAGGAGGAGAACTACTTCAGGAAGGAGATGCGCTACGGCTCCTTTGTGAGGTCGCTTGAGATTCCCGTGCCGGTGAAAGTCGACAAGGCTGAGGCCTTGTTTGAGGACGGTGTGCTGACGCTCACGCTGCCCAAGACCGAGGCGGTGCAACCGAAGGCCATCAAGGTGAAGTCGGCGAAAGCGAAAGAAGCCAGGTCGGCCGAAGCGAAGAAGTGAGATGGTGGTACGTGCGAGGCGCTTCCCGCCCCCCTGAGCGCTAGACTGCGTGGACTGAATGCAATCGAGGGCGCCATCCAAATGGGATGGCGCCCTCGTCGTTGTCTGTGGTCAGCCGAGGCCGAGCCGTGCCTGCCATTGCTGCGTGTCTAGTTGCAGCGGGACGGTGATGATTGCCTCAGTCCCCCTGCCCCGCCTGCCCCGGATGCGGACATCTCCGCCGCAGGCGCGGATGCGTTCGTAGATGCCGAGGAGTCCGAGCGACGCAGGGCTGGCGAGTTCGGCATCGGTGATGCCGCGGCCGTTGTCTCTCACGGTGAGACTTATTGAGTCGGGCGTTGACGCGGTCGATATGGTCACGCGGCTGGCCTTGCTGTGCCGGGCGACGTTGGTCAGCAGTTCCTGCAGGGCGCGAAAGAGCGCGGTGCTCACGTCTGGCGGCAGCATCGTATCATCGGCGTCGAGTTGCACGTCACAGGCCATGCCGCTACGTTCGGAGAAGTGGGCCGCCTGCCATTCGATGGCGGCCGAAAGGCCGAGGTCGTCCAGCATGCCCGGCCGCAATTCGGAGATCACACGGCGAACCTCGGAGGACATGCCGTCGACCAGCTTCAAGATGGCGGCAATGCGGGCGCGCATGACGTCGGCGCCGGGCTCGATCGTCCGCTCCAGCGACTTGAGGTCGAACTTGAGTGCCGTGAGTTCCTGACTGAACTGGTCGTGCAACTCCCGTGCCACCGAGCTGCGCTCCTCCTCCCGCGCTTCCTGGATGCGCAGCGCGAGACGGCGAAGCTGCTCCTGGGCCTGACGCAACTCGGTGACGTCGCGAACGCTGGCGATAACCGACGTGACGCCGCCGTGAGCATCCTTCTCGGGTATCAACTGCCAGTCGATATAGCGCGGGCCTAGCGGTGATTGGAACTCGCACAGCCCCTGGCGCACTGAGGCGGTAGCGAAGACTTCGGCCAGAGTGATCTGCCACAGCTCTCTCATGTCGCCGGGCAGAGGCAATTCGGAGAGGGAGGTCCCCGGATGCACGACAGGCATCCTGAGGAGGATCGAGGCCGCGGTGTTGGCATAGACGAGCCGCAAGGATGGGTCGAAACGCACGACGGCATCCTCGAGGTGCTCCGCCAGGGAGCGGAAACGCTCCTCGCTCGCTCGCAGCGCCTCCTCCGCCTGGACTCGCTCGGTGATATCAAAGGCCACGGTGGTGGCGCCGATGACGGCGCCATCGTCGTCCTTCAGGGGTTCAGCCGCGATGTCGTAGGTTCTGCCGCCATGGGACAGCGGGAAGGTGATGGTGGCGCGGGCAGGCTCGCCGCTATCGAGCACCTGCTGTTTGAGCTGCATCATCTGCCTGGTGCCTTCATTGTCCGCCAGTTCATCATCCCGCTTGCCTACGACGGTGGTGGCTGCGAAGTCCTCGTGCGGGTGGTGTATCCAGACGTAGCGCAGTTCCCGGTCTACCTGTGCGATGGTGGCGGGAGAACGGTTCAGCACCAGCCGGAACCGTTCCTCGCTCTGCTTCAGCGCCTGTTGCGCCCGCTTCTGTTCAGTGACGTCGCGCACGATTCCCTGATAGCGGACAACATCGCCCGAGTCATCCCGGCGCGCCACCACACTGCAGAGACAGTCCATAACCATGGCGTCCTTCTTCTTGAAGCGAACCTCCCAGTCGACCACCTCCCCCGTGCGCTCGATCAGTGGCAGAAAGAGGCTGTGGCGAAGCCCCGGGTCTTCGTAGATGGCTGTCACAGGCAGATGAAGTGCCTCCTCGCGCGAGTAGCCGAAGAGATTTATCCAGGCCTGGTTGACCTCGAGGAAGTAGCCGTCGGGCGAGGCAATATAGGCCGCGTCCTGCGAAAGCTCAAAGAGCGCGCGGTACTTCTGCTCACTCTCACGCAGGGCCTGCCGTGCGGCCTTCCTCTCCGAGATGTCGCGGGAGACGCCGACCATGCCGGAGAGCTGCCCGGCCTCATCGCGCACCGCACGGATGTTCATCTCCATCCACAGGGTCGAGCCGTTCTTGTGATTCATCTCGACCTCAATCGTCAACGTGCGGTCGGGGTCGACGGTACCGTCGGCTTCAAGCTCCAGTTGTCGCTGCAGTTCGGCGCGCTCCCGGGCGACCGACTCCGGGGTTGCCATGCTGTCGAACGGAAGCTGGAGCCACTCCTCGGGGGTATAGCCGAGGAGGCGTTCGACAGACGGGCTGATGTAGGTGGTGCGCAGGTCGAGATCCATCGTCCAGAGGACGTCTGCGGTATGGGCGGCGAGGAACCGCAGTTGCGCCTCACTCCTCCTGAGCGCCTCCTCTGCCCTTTTGCGTTTCGTGATGTCGTGGAACACGGATTGAAAGCCGATGATGCCGCCATCCGCGGACCGGCGCACTGTCACGATGCGCCGGCAGTCAAACACGCTGCCGTCCTTGCGCCTGAACTGCAGCTCGTCTTCCACCTGTTCCTGTGCGGCGATGGCCCGCAGGAACCGGGAACGGCCCTCAGGGTCGACGTAGGCATCAGCGGCATTGAAGGAGGCCGCGTCATCGGGGCTCATGCCAAAGAGCACGTACCACGCCGGATTCGCCTCCAGCAGACGGCCGTCGGGTGCGACGAGGTTGATGGCATCGACCGACTGCTCGAAGAGCTGGCGGTACTTCTGCTCGCTCTGGCGCCGTTCCAGTTCCGCCTGCTTCAGCGCGGTGATGTCATGGAACGTCGTCTGGTATGCGGCGACGGCGCCATCGGGGCTCCGCCGGACGCTGACCGAGCGCAGGCACACCATGACGGAGCCGTCCTTGCGCCGGAAGCGCGTCTCATCGTTCTCCAGCCGGCCGTCACGCGCCATGGTCGCGATGAAACGCGAGCGCTCATCCGGTTCGGCATAGAGCCGCTCCGCGCGCAGCGACGGCAGGTCCTCCGGGGAGTAACCAAACATCCGGTGCCAGGCGGGATTCGCCGCCAGCACCCGCCCCTCACGAGAGACGAGGAGCACGGCAGCCACGGACTGCTCGAAGAGTTGGCGGTATTCCTCCTCGCTGGCGAGGAGCCTCTCGGCAGCCTCATGCTGTTCGGTGACGTCGATGATGTTGCCGGTCACGCGCAACACTGTGCCGTGGAGCACCTCCGGGCGTCCCGTCGTCCGAACCCAGCGGCGCCTTCCCTTTGCCGTGACGAAAGGCACCTCCAGGTCGTACGGCACGCCCCGCTCCACTGCGTCCCGGAACGCGGCCTCTACCATCTCGTGCGCGCCGGGCGCGTAGCATGAGAGGCTGTCGGTGATGCGGTCGATGTCCGCCGTTGGGTCCATCTCGTGGACGGCGAAGGTGCCGTCGGTCCAGGCCATGAGCCTCGTGTGCGGGTCATAGCTCCAGCCGCCAAGGTGCGAGAGGTACTCGGTCTCGTGCAGCAGCCGCTCGCTTTCCTTCGCCGCCTGCTCAGCCTCTCTCCGGGCGGTGATGTCGCGCGAGACGCCGAAAATGCCCGTGAGCACGCCATCGGCATTGCGCAGCGGGCTGACGACGTTCTCGGTCCATACCGTCGAGCCGTTCCTATGGTAGTACTCGACCTCGATAGTTATGGTGCGTTCGGGGTCCGCGAGGCCGGAGGCCTCAAGGTCGAGCTGTCGCCGCAGCTCCGAGAGTATGCGGTCCACGGACTCCGGGGTGGCCATCTGCTCCAGCGTCTGGCGTTGCCGCTCCTCCGGAGTGAAGCCGAGGATTCGCTCGACGGATGGGCTGACGTACGTAGTGTGAAACCCGAGGTCCATCGTCCAGAGGATGTCCGCCATGTGTCCGGTGAGGAACCTGAGCTGTGCCTCGTTCTGTCGCAACTGTTGCTGCGCCTCGACCTGTTCCGTGATGTCGCTTGAGGCGCC
This sequence comes from uncultured Dehalococcoidales bacterium, assembly GCA_964401175.1. Taxonomy (GTDB): domain Bacteria; phylum Chloroflexota; class Dehalococcoidia; order GIF9; family AB-539-J10; genus SKVJ01. Next base: position 4,456 of record CAYNXN010000010.1, read on the forward strand.
GAGCAGGCCAATCACTGAATCGTCGGGACCGCGGATGGGCGCCTTGTCGGTCACGACCCAGCGCCGCCCGGACGAGGTGGGGTAGCTTTCTATGAAGCCGAGACGGGGCAGACCCGACTCGAGGACCTCGCGGTCCACCTGGTCGGATGCGGGACCGGCATCGCCCAGCAACGCGGACGTTGTCTGGCCGAGCAGGTCCTCTCGTGTGACGCCGAGGGCTGCGCAGAAGGCGCGGTTGGCGCTGACAACACGGCGCTCCCGGTCCTTGACGTAGAGGAAAGTGGAGACCGTGTCCAGGGTCTGGTGGAGATCAAAGAGTCCCTGGGAATCGGAAGGCCCTCCGGAATCGCCTCGTTTCACAATGCCATTGCTCCAAGGCCGGCCATGCGGCCGTCCAGCAGTGCACTGAGTGTACCATGTCCTGCGCGGGACCGGAACATGGGACGTTGCCCACGGTTCAGGCCTCCTTGCGTCGCAGCTTACGGTAGTAGGACCTGGAGAGATAGAGCCCGGCTGCGGGGTTGTGGCCGAAGACGCGGTCCTTCGCCACGAGCACGGTCGTTGGCGCCTCGGCGTACTTGAAGAAGAGCGAGTCGTGCCCGACACACAGCCCGACCACGATGTTGAACTCCGTCGCGGCCTCGTTCAGCAGCGTCGCCTGGGCGATGGGGTTGCACATCGTCTCCCACTTGCCCGGGCCGGCGATCTTCTGCTCGTCGGTGATGCCGATCTCCTCCTTCGGGACGCCTCCTGCCTTGCAGCAGACGGATACCACTTCAAAGCCGCGGCGCACCAGTATCTCGTGCAGCGTGTCCGCCTCCTGGCGCAACCCGGCGCAGAAGGCGATGCCGAGTTTGCGATAGCCCATCTTCCTGGCGAACTGGACTGTCTCTTCGACGCGTGGATTCCTGGGTGTGCTGCCCTCAGGCAGTTGCAGATAGCACTCGAACTCCTGGATGGAGGCCTGGCGGGCGAACTCAGCCACCTCGGGCCTGCGATACTCGGCGCGGACACGTTCGATCGTGTCGGCCATCGCCCGTGTGGGGCAGGAGTCTGTTCCCTCGGTGGCGTGGTCGGTGTGGCAGACGATGCGCTCGCAGTTGGCGCACGAGTAGTGCGGTTTCACTCAATCCCTCCGTTCCCTGTCGCTCGCGGCGTTTGCCAGTCGTCGCAGGTAGAATCTCTGGTTGCCATAGGTGATCTCTCGCAGCAGTTCCTGGCGAACGAGCCACTCTACCACGTCCCAGGTTGCAGCGCACCTGTGCAGCAGCACCTCCACCTGGTCGGAGCGCATCGGGTGGACCGCGGTGATGGCGAGGATGTCGGTCCTGGCGTCACCTGTATGGGCGAAACCGGTGCCCTCAAATCCGGTGAGAAGCTCCACACAGGGCACGGCCGTGCGCAGCATGTCGTACGCACGCACCAGGGCAACCTCGCTCGCAGGCTGTGTCCCGCTCACTGCTGGTGGACGGGTGGGGATGGAGACATAGGCGCGAGTGGGAGTGACGTTGCCGAGAAACGCGGCGAGGGACCGCAGATCCTCGCTGGAATCGTTCATGCCGTCGATCAGCATCGTCTCGGTGTCCAGCTCACCCTTGAACGAACACGCGAACTGAAGTACGCCGTCGAGCACCGCCTCGAGCCGCAAGTCTCCGTGCGGACGGTCAACGCGGCGCCAGGATTCGTGTCGCACTGCATCCACCTTCACCGAGACGCGTGACGCGTTTGCGAGTTCATCCCGTACGCTCTCCTGCCAGAGCAGCGACGCGTTGGTGATAACGGCCACCGGGACGCCGAGAGGTGTCAACATCTGAATCTGCTCGCCAAGGTTGGAGTCCAGCGTGGGCTCGCCGTCCGGCACGAACGTGAGGTAGTCGATGCGCTCTCCCCTCTGCTGCAGGCTCCTCAGGACGGACGTCACGTCCGCATGGAGCTGTCCTGGATCGCACAGCCGTTCGCGGCGGATGGTGAGAGTATCGGTGCGGCCAACCTGGCAGTAGACGCAGGAGTAGCTGCAGCGCTTGGGCGGGATGGTATTGAGCCCGAGGCTCTGGCCGAAGCGTCGTGAGGGAACCGGGCCGAAGGTCAGTGGTGGAAAATCCTGTTGGCGCATAAGTGCCCAGATCTCATCGTAATCGCCGTTCTCTCACACCGCCGGACAGCGTCTCCCGGCTGCGGCGCACACGGCCGAAGCCGATGCCCCGGTGGGCGGCCACAGCCCGCGTTCGTGTTCACTGCGGCGGTCTGAACGGGTCCTTGCACGCCGGCCAGGGGAAATCGTGCTTCGCGCCGCGAAAAGCGTACAAGACGCAACGATCGAGCGTGCCGCCGTTGCGGCGCCGGAGTTCCTGATAGAGCGCCTCGGGATCGGCCCGCAGCATCTGCTGCGGGGTCTCGATGCCGAGAGAGAGGAGGTCGGCCGCCATCTTCGGGCCGATGTTGCGCAGCGTCTGCAGACATTTGAGTGCGTCCGCCTCGTGTGCGCCGTTCACTGGCTGAATCGTACCTCAACCTCCTTGACGTCCCACAGCGGCTCGACCTTCTCCACTATCTCCTGGCGGATGACGTTGGCGAACTGGTTGGTCTCGGGGAGGTCCACGGCGACAGTGACCTTGCCTTTCTCCACCATGATGCCGGTGACGAGCTCGGTCTTGACGAGGTCAAGGCCGACCAGCGGGTTCATCACCTTCTTCAGTCTGCGCCGCACCTCTTCCACCGTGGTCGGTTTGCGCTCCTTGACGAGACCGTGCGTCTCCTCATAATTCTCGATGGCGGCGCGAAGGCCGTCCACGGCGAGCACCGAGCAATGGGCTTTGAGCGGGGGCAGGCCCCCCAGTTCATCGGCGGCCTGCTTCCAGGTGATCTTCTTGGCCTCGTCGAGCGTCTTCCCCTTGGCCAGTTCAGTGATGATCGACCCCGTGGCGATGTTGGAGGCGCAGCCATAGGACTCGAAGGTCACATCGTCGATGCGCTTGGTCTCGTCGTTCACCTTCAGATAGACGCTGACCATGTCGCCGCAGGCGGGACTGCCCTCGGTCGCCTTCGCGTTGGCATCGTCCAGCCGGCCCACGTTCCTCGGGTTCTTGAAGTGGTCCATCACCTTCTCTGTATACGGTAGTGCCATCTTCTCTCCTCCCCCGGGCTGGCGTGACAGCCGTGTAACGCCGCCACTTGCCCCGGTCGTATTCGTGGAATGTCTCACCCGAGCGTCTTCAGAACCTCCACTGCGTGTTGCACCCCGAGCGGCGGGCTCATCAGCACCGGGACGGGGGTTTCCCCGAGGTCCGGCTTCAGCGCGAGCATGCTTCCCTGTGCGCACACGACGACGTCCACCTGCTGTGCCAGCTTGCGAATGGAGGCGATGACCATCTCGTTGTGCCCCTTACGGTCACCCGAGACGAGCTTCTCGAACGCACCGGCGCAGAGCTCCTCGGTGACCGAGACGTCTTTGCCCAGCCTTCGGGCCATCTGCTGCACCAGGCGGACGGTGGGTCCCATGGTGGTGGGCAGGGTGGCGACGACGCCGATGCGAGAGCCGGTGCTGCAGGCCGTCTCGGCCATGCGTTCGTCGACCTTCACGAGAGGCACGGACACCATCTGAGCCGCGATGTCCGCTACCTCGCCGACCGAAGAGCACTGGTTGAAGATGAGGTCGGCGCCGGCCGCCTCCGCCTGAATGGCGTACTGACAGAGGCGGCGCCTCACGCCAGGGGTCACCCCTCCGTTGGCGAGCACCTCGGGCAGCAGACTGTCATCGATTATGTTGCGCACTACGACTCCGGGAGCCAGCTCCGCAAACAGACCATTCAGGTCCGCCACCGAGACGCCGCTGGTATGAATGATGAAAACCGTCCTGGTCATTATGAGTTCAACCTCCTCTCTGTTCGGTCTCGCGCCGTCTCAGCCGTCCGCTCACCGCGATGCGCGGAGCACCTCAACGGCATGGGCCACGCCGATCGGCGGGCTCATGAGAACGGGAACGGGGGTCTCTCCGAGTTCAGGCTTGAGCGCGAGCATGCTGCCCTGGGCGCACACGATCACGTCGACACGTGTGAACAGGCCTCGAATCGTCTCGAGTAGCAGGGCGTTGTGTCCCGGCTTGTCCCCCGCCAGCATGCGCTCAAACGCATCGGTGCGCAATTCCTGGACGAGAGCGATGCTCTGACCCAGACGCTCTGCGGTACGGCTCAGCAGCCGGGAGGTCGGCCCCATCGTGCTCGGCGCGGTGGCCACCACGCCGATGCGCCGTCCTGTCTGGCAGGCGATCTCGGCCATGCGCTCGTCTATCTTGACCAGGGGGATGCTCACCATGGTCCGGGCGATATCGGCGGCCTCGCCGACCGAAGAACACTGGTTGAAGATGAGGTCGGCGCCGGCCGCCTCGGCCAGCGCCGCATAGGTGAAGTAGCGCCGCAACACCCCGGGGGTAACCCCACCGGCGCCGAGGACCTCGGGCAGCATGCTGTCATCGATGATGTTGCGCACAACCACCCCGGGCGCCATCTCGTTGAAAAGCCGGATCAGATCGCCACCGGCAAGCTGATTGGTGTGGATGATGAACACGGTCTTATTCATGTCAGACATTCGCTTCTCCGCCCCGGCGGACGTGGATCGACGCAACGGCCACGGGGCCGCAACGTGCTATTCTCCCTTCGCCGCATCATGTGGTGCGAGCGGACTTATCCGGCGCAGTTCGCTCACAACGTTCGCGATGCTGGTGACAATGCCGTCTACCTCCTCCATGGTGTTGAAGCGGCTCAACGTGAAGCGGATCGAGCCGTGAGCCCGTTCGTGGTCGCCGCCGATGCCGAAGATGACATGGCTGCCCTCGAGAGAACGGGAAAAACAGGCCGAGCCGGTGCTCACCGCGTAGCCGCGCATATCCAGGTGCAGAGTGATGGACTCGCCCTCAACAAAATGGAACGTGACATTCGCGTTCTGTGGCGTGCGCCTGGTGCGGTGTCCATTGAGCGTGGTATTGGGCACCTCGGTGAGCAGGTGGTCGATGATGCGGTCCCGCATGGCGGCCAGCCGGGTATTCTCCTCGTCGGTGACCAACTCGATGGCTCGTGCGAAGCCAACTGCGCCGGGAATGTTCTCAAGCCCCGCCCTCATATCGAACTCCTGAAAGCCTCCGTCCATCCACTTGGCGATAGGCGTCTTCTGACGGATGTACAGGCCGCCGACGCCGCGCGGTCCGTGGATGGTGTGGGCAGAGACCGACACGAGATCCGCCGGCACCTCCTTGAGGTTCAACGGGACGCGGCCGAACGTGTGTGTCGCGTCAGTATGGAACAGCGTGCCCTTGCGCTGGCACAGAGCCGCAATGGCGGCGATATCCTGTACAGTGCCGATCTCCTGATTGGCGTGCTGGATGGAGACGAGGATAGTCTCCCCGGTGATGGCCTGTTCGAGGGCATCGATGTCCACGAATCCATCTCCGTCCACCGGCAGGCGGGTCACTTTGAAGCCCTGGCGCTCGAGCGCCTGTGCGCTGTGCAGCACGGGAAAGTCCTCTATTCGGGAGACGATGATGTGCTTGCCCTTCTTCGCACCGAGCGCAAGCGCGACGCCCTTCAGCGCCATGTTGCTGGACTCGGTGTCGCCAGAGGTGAAGATGAACTCCTCGGGCGACGCCCCGAGGTGCGTCGCCAGCGTAGCGCGTGCGCCATCGAGGGCCTCGCGGGCTTCGATGCCGAGCGAGTAGCCGAACTCCGAGGTGGCTACCGCGTATGTCTGGAAGAAGCAGGGAGTCATCGCCTGCAGCACCCGCTCGTCGAGCCGCGTGGCGGCCGAGTTATCCATGTAGGTGTATTTCTGCATACAACCCCTCCTCTGTGGTCTGAAGGACTAGATGAAGAGCGTGACGGCCGACTCGCGTGCCTCCTGGATATACGAGCCCACGGCGCAGTAGTCGCTGATGAGATCGTCCCGCAGGTCCTCCTTCTTGACGCCCATGATCTCCATGGTCATGTCGCAGGCCATTATCTTGCCACCCAGTTCGACGAAGTCCGCGAGCAGCCGTTCAAGAGAGACCGCATTCGCCTGCTTCATGCGACGCTTCACCATCCACTTACCCAGTCCGAGGAAGTGCATCCGCGAGAGCGGTCCCTTGTCGAGTTGGCCCTTCTTGAGGCGGAGCAGCCCGAAGAAGGTGAAGAACATCGAGGCCTCCATGCCCATGGCGAGCGCGCCGTTCGCAATGATCAATGCGCTGTAGAGCTTGTCGAAGTCTCCGCTCTCTACGACGATAGTTGCTTTGTCCGCCATGTGTCCTCCTGTGTCAGCGCTTGATGCGAATCGTCCACCGGTCCCCTTCCTCGGCAACATCCAGCACCTCAAGACCCATGGCCTTCGCCGCCATGGGAATCTCCTTCTTTGACGAAGGGTGTGTTCCCGTGACTTCCACAACGTCTCCGGGTGCCGCCTTGCGGAGTGCCTTCCGTGTTTCGACCAGTGGGACCGGGCAATTCTGTCCCACGCAGTCCACCCTGATGTCCGCCATCTCGCATCACCTCCTGTGCCAATGATACGCCATGCACCTGTGCCGGCGCACATCGCCGGACGGCATCGAGGAGTGCCCGGGTCACGCTGTGGTACCATGAGAAAAGTACTGGTCAGTGCGTATGTCGGCGGTGCGAGGCCCGTCGCGTGGAGTGCGGGATGCCCCGCGACTCAAGGCACGATGCGGTTCAAGGGAGGTCTGGTGTAGATGCCGGCCCCGGCGAAGTACGACATCCTCAGTGACATCGAGGTTCCGGATCGCTTCCGTGAACGCTGGCAGCGGACGCTGGACACGCTGGCGGCACTCTCCCAGGTCAAGGCGGCGCTTGTTATGCGCGTGCACGAGCGGCAGATCGAGGTGTTCGCGCGGGACGGTGGCGAGAAGCATGTGTATGAAGAGCGCGAGTTGGCGCCGCTGGACTCAGGCCTGTACTGTGAGACGGTGATGACGGAGCGGGCGGAGCTGCTTGTGGCCGACGCCCTGGCCGATCCGCTGTGGCAGAAGAACCCGGATGTGAGGCTGGGAATGATCTCCTACCTGGGGCTGCCGCTCGAGTGGCCCACGGGACACATCTTCGGCACGATTTGCGTACTGGACGATCAGCCACACGAGTACTCGACACTCCAGAGGGAGACGCTGCGGCAGTTTCGCGACCTGGTACAGGATGGGTTGGCGCTGCTATTCGAGAACCACCTGCTTAAGCAGGAGGTGGCCGAGCGAGAAGAGGCCGAGCGGCAGCTCCTCGAGGCGCAGCAACAACTGCAGTCCCTGGCGCGCCGCCAGCAGGTCGGGAGAGAGCGTGAGCGCGCCCTGCTCGCACGGGGGCTGCATGACGAGATCATTCAGAACCTCACCGCTGCGAAGATGGACCTTGACTCCTGCCTGAGGAAGCTGCCGGAGGACCTGCGGTGCGTGGCCCGGCCTGCGGTGTCGGCTATCGATGCGCGGCTGATGGACACGGTGCACCGCGTGCGGGAGATGTGTGACGACCTGGTTCCGGCGGTGCTTGAGGATCTGGGACTGGCTGCGGCCATAGAATGGACTCTGACCGAGTTCCAGCGGCGCACCGGTATCCACTGCACCGCAAGGACCGGAGATGAGCATCTGCGCCTCTCCCCCGAGGCGCGGAGCGTGCTCTTTCGCACCCTGCAGCAACTCCTGTCGCATATCACGTCGGAGCAGACGGGTGTACAGCTCACCGTGGAGTTGCTGCAGCGCCGATATGTGGTGGCATTGCGCATCCTGGCAGACGGACATCCGCCATTCGTCGATGCGGCGTGTGCTCAGAGGCATGCGACAGTGGCGGAACTGGAGGCGCAGATCATGAGCTGGGGTGGCCGGCTGCGCACGTGGAGGACGCCGGATGGAGTCGCCTGCCTGGAGGCCTCTGTGCCGGCGCACGAGAGCGACCAGGATATCTGAACGGCCATCACGCCGGCGTGACGCGGGAACTGCTTCACGCAGGGCTTTCGTTCTTGACCCGGCCAAGCCGCTGTCTCAGCCTCGATGGGCGGACGCCATAGACGAGCGAGGCGATGAGCTTGCCCGCCAGTGGCAGGGGGTCACGCCACGAGGGGATCAGCATCTTCGTGTGTGGATCGAAGAAGTCGGCGAACCATTGTCTCGCGATGGATTGTTTGTGGGGGTGCGTCGCCATGCAGAGCAGGTCCAGGGTGAAGAGGTAGCGGGCCTTCATGTCGGTGCGGTAGGTGATGACCGGCGCGATGTCATCGTCGACAGCCATACGGTAGAGCAGATAGGGAAAGTCCACTCCGGCCACCATGCCGGTGTAGAGCGAGCCCCAGAGGCGGGCGTTTATCTCCATGAATACCGGTCTGCCGTCGCGCGGGTCGATGCGGAACTCCACCTCGGCCGGACCGTACCACTGCAGGGAACGGAGCAGCCCGGTGGCCATATCGGCCAGCTCGGGCCAGTACGTGGCCTGCCCGCAGGCAGTAGGACCGGCCAACGCAGGAAACGTGCGCAGACGTTTACATACGACAAGTGCACGGGGCAGCGAGTCCCGGTTCATCAGCACGTCTACGTCGTAGGTGAGGCCACCCCATGGTATGTATTCCTGGATGATGACCGGTCCGAATCGGGCGGTCAATTGCTGACACGTGGGCCAGATGTGTTCCTTGCGCCAGATGCGGTGTAATCCGTTGCTGCCCCCGGCCAGCCTGGGACGTACGATGACGGGAAGAGGGAATTGCAGCAGTGCGCGGTCGACGTCCTCCGGTCCGCACGCCTCGATGGTCACGGGTGTCCTGAGGCCGTGCTGGTGGGCCAGCTTGATGGCGACGGCCTTATCGCTGGCGTGGAGCAGTGCATCGTGGTTCGAGTAGGGGAAGCGTGTCATCTGCTCCACCTCCTCTCTGCGTTGCGCCAGTGGCCGCACGCAGTTGTCGAACAGCGGCATCAGGACGTCGTATGGCTGGCGCTGCAGCTCACGAAGAATCACATCGACGTAGTGCCCGGTGGCCTGCACCGGATTGGGATAGCGCAGGCGGCGCTCACAGTAGCGGGAGAAGAAGCCCAGGGCGAGGCGGTCCTGGTCCGCCGCGGTAACACCTATCCCGTGGCGGCCCAGCGAGCGAACGGCCGCGAGCCCGGCTCGTGACTGCGCCTCGGTAATGAGCACTCGCGGTGACATCGGTTTCGGATGGACGGTCGCCGCACAGTTGTAGCATGTCAGGCGCCTCAGGGCAACGGTCCGGCGGCGGCTGCGCTGTGTTAGCATTCAGCGACGAGAGGTTGCCGGAGGAAACGCCAATGGAACAGGCTCCGCAGGCAGGACCGCAACAGAAGAAGATCCCCATCGAGTTCCCGGCGCACTTGAAGGGCGGCGTCTACGCCAACAACATGCTCGTGCTGCACACGCGGGAGGAGTTCATCCTGGACTTCCTCATGGTTGGCCCGAACGCGGGGGCAGTGACGGCCCGAATCATCATGAGCCCCGGGCATACGAAGAGGATGATTGCCGCACTGCAGGAGAACATGCGGCGGTACGAGCAGCAGCATGGCTCGCTGACCGCGGCCGAGGAGCCGCGCGGGCACATCGGCTTTCTGAAGGAATGACTGTACTGAGGCTTTTCCGCGCCAGGCCGGATTTCGGCCCGGGCAAGCCACTGTCGGATGCGTCTGAGGGATGATCAACAGAGACGCGGCGCCGGCGTCACTCCCTGATGTCGTGCGGATTGTGTATGGGCGGTGAGGGCGCCGCTTGCGGCGCCCTCACGGATCGCGCTGCCGCTGTACTCCTAGATCGCTGCCTTCACCCTGGCCGCAACGTCTGCGGAAACCCAGGGTGTCCAGATATCCTCTCTCTCGGTGAGGAACCATGCAAGGACGTCGTCCGTCTCTCCGCTTACCTCCTGCATGTAGAGCAGAACCTGGTTCAACTCCTCGATAGGTATGCTGAACCTGGCGAGGAAGTCGTTCACCTCGGGCGCGCGTTCCTTCAGGCTGGTGGCGCCGACGATGCTGGCTTTGTCCAGCGGGTAGCCGCAGGCGTATTTGGACTCATCGTTCCATAGAGCCTGATCGTACTCTGGCTCTGGTATCTGGTACATGTCCAGCTTGGCGAGAATCCATCCGGGGGAGTAGTAGTAGCCGAGCCATGGCTCGCCCCTCTGGTAGGCCGCATACATCGATGTGGTCAGGGCGGCCTCTGAACCCGTGGTTGCCACGTTGAAGTACTGATCCAGGCCGTAAGCTTCTATCTTGAGACGGTTGATTCGCTCGCTGTCCCAGCCAGGAACGCTGTTCACGAACAGCCCCTTGGACGAATCCTCGGGATCCTCGAATAGCTCCCAGTATCTGGCCAGGTCAAACACATCCTCGAAATCCGGCATCATGGGTTCGATGCCGCGCTCCGGATCGCCATCCACCATGTAGCGTGGTACAAGCCAGCCCAACCATACCGGTTCGGTGGATACGCCCAGCACGTCGACCTTGCCGGTGGCCTTCAGGTCCCGCATCAGGTCCTGCATCTGTATGACCTGGACGTCCATGTGGGCGTCAATCTCACCGGTCGCGATCGATTGCAGTGCCACCATGTGGGCTGCGGGCGTTACCTCTGCGTCATAGCCATAGCCCTTCTCCACGATGAATGCGGCCAGGTTTGACAGGAAGGTGCTGGTGGCCCAGGATGCGTCCGCAAAGACGATAGTCTCCTGGCTGTTGTCCGGTGTCGATGGGGCAGGCTGACCGCCGTTCGTTGGCGTTGGGGCGCCCGGGGCACAGCCTGCAAGCATTGCGGCAAGTGCAAGGGTGGTCAGTGTCAGTATCGTAAGTACTCCACGGTGACCTCTCATCATGGTATGCAGTCCTCCTTAGTTAAGCCAGAGCGGAAGGCCGATGTGCGGGCGTCATGGAGCGAGCCGGTCGTGGCTCTTCCTGGCGGGCAGTCAATGAGAGTCAGGGCTGCGAGGCCTCGACTCAAGCTGGAGAAGCAACTGAGTCCAAAGACTCTGAACGAACGGGGGCTGACGAGGGGGGGTGTTGCGACGGCCCTTGCATCAGCTTCTTTCGCTATATCATGACCTCGGGTGCCGGGGCGTTTCGAAATGAGTCTCCGGCGCCCTGCGTCCTCCTTGTCGCTTTCGCTGGGGTTGCTCGCGACACGGCGTACATGCTACCCGGAATCGCGGCTCTGGGGCAAATCGCGCGTACGTAAGTACGAATGAGGGCCGGGCCTGACGGCGTGCGGCGGCGATGGCAGGCGGCCTCCGAAGAGATGCCGTCCGGCCCGCTCGTCCGAGGCGGGAGGCGTGTGCGGTTGTCGCGTCGGTTCCAGAGCTGACGCAGGGCAGCTCGGCGCCTGTACAGAGTTCCGTTGGCCACGAAAAGCAGCACAGCGTACTGCCGTCGCGCGAACCGGGGGCCGACCCGCCATTACGCAGCGGCCCCCGGAGCGGTCAGCACTGATGCCAACCGTCTAGATCGTGGCATTGATACGCTGCGCGACATCGGCGGGAACCCATGTGCTCCAGACGTCTTCGTGGTTGGCGATGAACCACATGACCACCGCGTCGGTGCCGTCCCCGGACTCATGCATGTGCAGTAGTACGTCGTTCAGCAGGTCCACGGGGATGTGGAACTTGAAGAGGAATTCACGCACCTCGGGCGCCCTTTGCTGCAGGCTGGTGGCGCCCACGATATTGCCGTCGTCCACCGAATATGCGCAGGCGAAGCCGGCCTCCTCGTTCCACAGGGCCTCATTGAACTCAGGTTCAGGTATGCGATACATGTCGGTGATGCCGAGCACCCAGCTCGGCGACCAGTAGTAGCCGAGCCACGGTTCACCCCTCTGGAACGCTGAGACCATGGTGGCGGTCAGTGCAGCGTCTGAGCCTGGCGTAACAACGTTGAAGTACTGATCCAGACCGTATGCCTCCATCTTGTACGAGTTGATGTGCTCGCACTGCCAGCCAGGGACGCAGTTGATGAATCGGCCCTTCGCGGGATTCTCGGGGTCCTTGAACAGCTCCCAGTATCGGGCAAGATCGAACACGTTTTCAAAGTCCGGCATCTGAGGTTCAATGCCACGCTCCGGGTCCCCATCGATCATATAGCGGGGCACGAGCCATCCCTGCCAGACCGGAGTGTATGAGACGCCGAGGGTCTCGGCCTTTCCGGTGGCGACAACCTCGCGATAAACCTCGCCAATACTGCGAACTTCCACGTCCATGTGTACGTCGATGTCGCCGGTCTCTATGGACTTGAGCGCAACGACGTTTGCCGCGGTTATCACCTCGGTGTTGTAGCCGTAGCCAACATCGACGATGAACGCCGCGAGGTTGGACATGAACGTGCTCGCGGCCCATGAGACATCGGCAAACACGATGGTCTCATGCTGGTTGTCCGGTGCGGGGGTCGCGCTCTGTCCACCCGGGCTGGGTACTGCGTCATCCTGTGGGTTTGCTGTCGAGCATCCGCCGAATCCGGCGGCCAGTGTAATCGCGGTCGTTGCGATCGCCAATACTGTGCGAAACTGTCGGTGCATGGTTGCTGATCCTCCTTTGAGAAGGGCGAAGAAGCTGACGTGCCGCGGCACGGAGACCACCGCGGATTTGTCCGTGAGGGCTGCCAGGTGCGACACCGATGGTCTGGGGGCCTGCGGCAGTCGATCGATTGAGGAAAGATAGAGGCAGAAGCAGTCTCTTGCTGCACTTACGGCTGATGGGGGTGGAATCGCGTTGATGGCCCTTGCATCAGCTTCTCTTGCTACGTCATGACCTCGGGTGCCGGAGCGCGTTTCCAAATGAGTCTGCGGCGCCCTGCGTCCTCCTTGTCGCCTTCGCTGGGGTTGCTAGCGACCTGGCTCACATGCTACCCGGAATCTCGGCTCTGTGGCAAATCGTGCGTTCGTAGCCACGAATGAGGGCCGGGGCTGGCGGCGTGCTGAGGCGATGGCAGACATGCGTCCGGGTCGATGCCATCGGGTTCGCCCATCCGAAGCAGAAGAGGCGTGTGCCTTTATCTGGCTGCCGCCGCGCGGGCGCGGCACTACGCTTCTCCGGACGAACTCGCCGGGTGCACTCCGCGCCGGTACCCCGTACGAGGCAGCAGCGCGGGCTGCCGCCGGCGAGCCACAATCGTGCGCACGGAGTGAGGGACCCGCTCGGCCAGGCGTCCGTTTGGCGCGCTCGGTCGCTGGCGATGACTAGAGCTTGCCCTGTTCCTCGAGGAAGCGAATGACGCGCAGTGATTCCGCCATGCCCATGGTGCCGCCGATGGCCACCGCGACGCCGGTTGCTTCCAGCAACTCCTGCACCGTGGCGCCGGCCTCGAGCGCCCGGGAGGTCTGCCCCAGGATACAGTTGGTGCAACCACGCCCCAGCGCCACACCGAGTGCGATGAGCCGCTTCTCTTTCGTCGAGAGCGCGCCGGGCGCGTAGGCGGTCTCGCCGACCTTCAACTCGGCGGCGATGGTGTCCGGCAGCGCCTGCTTCATCTTCTGCATCAGGCGCAGCCGTTCCTGGTTCAGGTCCAGTTGGCTCTCCATGCTTTACTCCTCCGATTTCCCGGAACGGCTGCGCGGCTTACGCATCGCTCGACGATAGAGCAGGTAGGCGATGCCGCCGAGTACAAGCCAGACCGGCGTATACACGATGAACCAGATGCCCAGGCTGAGCAGACCCCGGCCAACGGAGCCAAGGCCGGCGACCGCATTGCGGAACACGTCACCCGGACTCCACACGCCGGAGACGTGAATGTAGTTGTCGCGAGAGGCGCTCGCCGTGGTGCCCTTGTCGTCGGTCACCGTCAGGCGCACGCTATACCAGCCCTCCTCGCGATAGGTGTGCGACGGCGACGCCTGGTTGCTGCTCTCGCCATCTCCGAAGTCCCAGGAATAGGAGTAGGGCAGGAATCCTCCGGAAACCTCGGTGCTGAAGACAACGGGTGCGCCTTCGTCGACGGTTCGGCTGTCCGCGCTGAAGCTGACGGTCAGGACCGATTCTCGCAGGAACACCTCGATCAGGGACATGGCCGATGTCTGCTCCAGGTAACGGATGCGGGCCTCGAGTTGCTCTATCTCGCCGCGAACGCGGGTGACCTCGCGTTGCACGTTGAGCAGCTCCTCGACGGTGCCCGCTTCCTGCATCAGCGCGAGCAGCTGTTCCTCCGTCCGCTCAAGATTCCTCTTTCGCGCCGAGAGATCGATGTACTCCTCGGTCACGTCCGTACTGGACGTGGTCTCTCTGGCCACCTCAACCGCCAGCGCCCGTATCGCGCTCAGCGCGCCGTCGAACCGGGCGGCCTCCACCCGGATCACCACGCTGCCGAATGTGCGTCCGCTCTCCTGGTAGACCGAGGATGAGACGACGTGACCACCGAAGGTGGCGGCCAGATTGCTCACTGCCTGGGTGGCGGATGTCACGTCGTCGACCACGATCTCCATGAAGCCATTGCGCACCACCATGCGGTCGGCAGGCTCCTGAGGCGATGGACCCAGATCGTCGCCGTATCCTTCCTCCGGGCGCGACGGTGTGGGCATGCCCGGCACCGCCGGTGCGGTGGAAGGGGTGGTCACCGAGCCATCGTTGTCCATTCCCGGAGAGAAACCACCTTCGCCCGGGAATGGGGGCGCGCTGCCGCTGCTGGCGCACCCACTCAGTCCCAGGACTGCGACTGCGGCGAGCAGGACATTCAGGAAAACGAGTAGCATCCTCTTCACGTTCGCACCTCCGATAAGCGGCGCCTGATCTCGGGCTACTTCTGAGCCACGACGATAAGCATACCGCTTGTCTCCTTCTGATAGGGCTGAAACTCGTAGTTGCCGTAGAAGCTGGAATTGTGGAAACCGACGGCATGCAGGGCGGACAGGATATCGTCCTGGAGGAAAATGCGGTCGTAGCTGATGCTCCATACCTGCATGCCCTTCTGCGGGCCGTGGTGATGCAAGTCGATGACGTTGAACCGGGCCCCCCGCTCAAAGTAGTCGATGACAAAGAGGCGGGTGAAATCCTCGCCATTGACCTCAGGAATGAAACGGGGCTTCTCCCTCCAGGTCCGGTCGCACATCCCCGTGGTCAACACCA
>CAYNXN010000011.1:0-19274 GCA_964401175.1 uncultured Dehalococcoidales bacterium
GACCGGTGCCCACCAGCGCCATCGTATCCAACTGGTTCCGGAAGAAGCGCGGCACTGCGGTGGGCATCACCTCAGCCGGCATTGGCGCCGGCGGCGTGGTGATGGCGCCTGTTGTCGGCTACCTACTGGAGGGCTTCGGCTGGCGCACCGGGTATTTCGCCATGGCCGTCATCGTCTGGGTGGCCATCATACCGCTGGCCTTCCTGCTGGTGCGAACGCGGCCGCAGGAGATGGGCCTGCATCCCGATGGTGCACCCGAGGAAAGCCAGACGGTGGCACAGGAGCCTGGCGCGGGCCTGGTCTGGGGACTCTCGTTGCGGCAGGCGGCGGCGACCCTGCCGTTCTGGCTCATTGCCGTGTCCTACCTGCTGGGGAATTTCAGCAGCATGGGTGGGCTTCAGGCGCAGGTTCCCAACCTCAACGATATCGGCTTTCCCACGGCTACGGCCGCTGCCGCACTCGGCGCCATCGGCTTCGGCAGCGGTGTGGGCAAGATCTTCTTCGGCTGGTTGTGCGACCGCATTCAGCCCCGGCTGGCCAGCGCCATCGGCCTGTCGCTGCAATGTGCCGCGGTGCTCATCCTGCTCCAGGTCCGGCCGGATTCACCCATGGGGCTCATCTGGGCGTATGCGCTGCTCATGGGCTTCGGCGCCGGGAGCTGGCTGCCCACGATGTCCATCCTGGTGAGCCGCAGTTTCGGCCTCGCCTACTATGGCGCGGTGTTCGGTGTCATCAACCTCGCCCAGAGCATCGGGACCGCCACCGGCCCTCTGGTCGCCGGGATGATGTTCGACACCATGAGTACGTACCGCTGGGCCTTTGTCCTCTTCGCCGCGCTCTACGGCATCGCCATCCCCGCGGTCCTGCTGGTCAAGCGGCCCTCCGTTTCTGCCGGGTCATAGATCTGGCGCACCGCCGGGCTATCCGTGCTTTCCGCGCGATGCGGTCTGCGGCGTCCCACGTATGTCACAGCGCCGGGCCTTCTTCGGTTGCTGCCCAGCCACCCGGCGTTTCCACAAGCACGAATGAGGCTACTTTGATACAATGCCACACTTCTTACACTCTGATATGAGAGGTGTCCCTTGAGCTTGTTTACGCGCCTGCGCGGCGTCTTCTACGGCCACTGGATCGTTGGCTTCATGTTCCTCTGCCTCACCATCTCCATGGGTTGTGGTTCATTCGCCTACAGCCTGTTCGTGAAGCCTCTCAACGATGCCCTTGGCTGGAGCCGGGGCGAGGTCATGGGGGGATACACCGTATTCTTCGTCACCATGGGGCTCGTGTCTCCGCTTGTGGGTCGGTTAGTCGACGTGCGTGGCGCCAGACAGGTGATACCGGCCGGGGCGCTGGTGATGGGACTGGGATTCGTTCTGCTGAGCACGATGAGCAGCCTTCTGCTGTTGTACCTGGGCTACGCCCTGGTGGGCGTTGGCGCGGCGGGCTTCGGCTCCACGCCAAGCAGTGCCGTCGTCTCCAACTGGTTCAAGAAACGTCGTGGCACGGCCATCGGTCTCTCGTCGGCCGGGATCGGCGCCGGTGGCGTGGTGATGCCCCTTGTGGTCGGTTATCTCTTGGAAGCAGTTGGCTGGCGCAGCACTTACCTGGCTCTGGCCGCAATCGTCTGGGTAACCATCATCCCCCTCGCCTTTCTGGTGGTTCGTACCAGACCATCTGAGCTTGGCCTCCATCCCGATGGCGCCACCGAGCCGCCTGTTGAGGTTGCCGGTGCATACGGCAACCCCCGTAGGGGAGTCTCGTTCAAGGCTGCGTACGGCAGCCTCGCCTTCTGGCTCATCGCCATGTCCTTCTTGCTGAGCAACTTCGGCCGCATGGGCGGCATCCAGTCTCAGGGGCCGAACCTGATGGATCTGGGGTTCTCAACGGCGATCGCTGCCGCAGCACTCAGCATCATCGGCTTTGGCAGCGGCGTGGGCAAGTTCCTCTTTGGCTGGATGTGCGACCGAATGTCCGCCAAGGTCGCTGCTGCGATCGGGATGGCGCTGCAGTGCTCGGCCATCGTGGTCATGCTCATGGTGACGCCCGATTCTTCAACGCTGGTGATCTGGACGTACTCGCTGCTACTCGGGTTCGGCGCCGGGGCGTGGCTGCCGACCGCATCCATTCTGACGAGCGGCACGTTTGGACTGGCGCACTATGGCTCCATCTTTGGGGCGATCAATCTGCTGCTGAACCTCGGCACCGCAACCGGGCCACTGGTGGCGGGGCTCATGTTCGATGCGATGGGTACGTATCAGGCGGCCTTCACCGTGGGCGCGATATTCTGTGGCATCGCGGTGCCCATGGTGCTGCTGGTGAAGGCGCGCTCCTGAAGTCTTGCCCGTACAAAGGCGGCGCGGGCCGGATGGTGGATCAGTCCAGCAGAACCTTGAATACTATCTTGGTGACCTGTGCCGGACCGTTCCACTGGCACTGGGGCATGTGCGCTTCTCCCGGGAACAGCACGACGAAGTCGCCGGGACCCAGCTTCAACTCGGTGTAGTCGGCCGGCGTGCCGAAGAACATGATGTCCTTGGCCTCTTCGTAGGGAGTCTGGACATCGAGTCCGGTGGCCTGCGTGAGTCCCATCGCCTCGCGACCCGAGAAGACCGCCTGGATGTCCGCGTAGACGCGGTGAGACTCGAAACGGCGCTCGGCCACCGGCCTGGTGGTGTAGTTCTGCACCATGTAGTAGAGCTTCTTGCCTTCCACCTCGTAGTTGCCGGACTCCCTTGCCGCGAGGTCGCCGCTGCGCAACAGCTCAAAGGCACGGGCGAACCGATTGCCCAGATGTTCGTACCGGGCCGAGTTCTCCATCCTGTCGAGTATCATGCGGATACACCTCCCACGTGCTGGTGATGCGAAACTACCACGAGCGTGGAGCGAAGTCAATCGCCTCCTGTGCGCAACACCGTGACATCGAAGCGGCGTGCGCCCTGGATGCCGGCTGGCGGCAAGTCCGCCGACGGGCACGTCAGAAGAGCAATCCGACGCCAGCGCGTCGCTACTGCTGCCGGCCCTGTTGCTGCGCTATCTCCTTCGCCTTGCGCCATGCGGCCACCCGCACGATGACGCCCATGACGAAGAAGACGGCTATCGGAATGAGGAACGGGATAGCTTCCACTTGTGCTCCACCTCCCCCGGGCCGCGACCGCGTGTGCCAGGGATGTTGCTGCCCTTGTGATTGAGTGTAGACGATGGTGAACCAACTGCAAAATCACCTCGGCTGTGCTGGAAGTCATTTGACAGCGGAGTCCTCACGCCCGTACGGTAAAGCCGGGTGGCGGAAGCATGTGTGCGCCTCTCCTCAAGTCGCCGCCATCCCGGAGGTGGTCAGTGCTGAGACTGGCGCTTGCGGCCGTTGTGTTGTCGCTGTTCGCGGGATGCGCCGCGCCCGGTGCGGCGTCCGCGCCCCCACCCCCACCCCCCGCGTCGACCGGGATTCCAGGCATTCGCCAGGCCATGGACCTGCCGTCGCCGGCACTGCAGGGCACCCTCTCGTTTGAGGAATGTCTCGTGCTGCGGCGCTCCGTCAGACAGTACTCCGGTGAGCCGCTGGGCGTCGACGAGGTGTCGCAATTGCTCTGGGCGGCGCAGGGCGTCACAGCAGACTGGGGTGGACGCACCGCTCCTTCCGCGGGAGGACTCTATCCTCTCGAGCTGTATCTGGTGGCGGGCGATGTCGACGGTATGGACGCCGGCGTCTATCACTACGAACCCGGCGGCCACAGCCTCGAGCGGTTGCGAACCGGAGATTTGCGGCCAGAACTGTCCGGGGTTGCCTTGTACCAGGAGAGCGTCGCCCACGCCGGAGTCGTCCTGGTTCTCTGCGGCGTCTACGAGCGGACGACGGAGAAGTACGGTGACCGTGGCTTTCGATACGTGCACATGGAGACGGGACACGCGGCGCAGAATGCCTTACTGCAGGCCACCGCGCTGGAGCTTGGCGCGGTGGTGGTCGGCGCCTTCGACGACGCACGGGTGGCCGAGCTGCTGTGCCTGGCGGACACGGAGTCGCCGCTGTATCTCATTCCGGTGGGACGGCCTCGATGAGTCGCCCTTGCAGGCATCGTGTATCACTGCGCGCCGGGGCACTTGTTTGCCATCAGATCCGGTAGTACTATCGTGCGGCGGACTCGAACGTTCGGAGGAGGTATCGCATGGAGTGTATGTCCCTGTCGGAGGCGATGGTCTCTCGCAAGAGCATTCGTGGCTTCAAGCCGGATCCGGTGCCGAAGGCGGATCTTGTCCGCATCATCGAACTTGCTATCCAGTCGCCCTCAGCCTCCAACGCCCAGCCATGGCAACTGGCTGTGCTGACCGGCGTGCCTCTGGCCGAACTGAACCGGCGTGCTGTCGATCTGCGCGTTCAGGGAGCGCCCATCAACCCGGACGTGGCGCCAGCCGACCTGTTCGGCGACTATCTCAAGCGGCGGAGAGAGGTTGGCATCCAGGTATTCCAGTTGCTCGGTATCGAGCGGCACGATATGGCCGGGCGTGAGGAGTGGAACCGCAAGGCGCTGCGCTTCTTCGATGCGCCCGTTGGAGTCTTCATCTACACAGATGGCAGCCTGGAACGCGCGCGCACGGATTTCGACCTCGGGCTCCTTACCGAGGCGCTCTGCCTGGCCGCGATGTGCTTTGGACTCGGCACCTGCATCGATCAGCAGGCATTGTGTTACCCCGACCTGATTCGTGAGATCACCGGCATTCCTGCAGAGGCGCGCCTTACCGCCGCCGTGGCCATCGGCTATCCCGACTGGGACTTCCCGGCGAACAGGCTGGACAGTACCCGCGAACCCGTCGAGGCCGTCACCAGTTGGCGCGGTTTTTAATAGGACTGCTGGCGCCGACGCGGCCTGGCGCGGTGAGACCACACGCACCTCGCTCCGGCGCGCTATCTCTCAGGTTCCTTTGTAGCTCCGGACAGGCTATACTGTGCCTTCTTCACGTTGCAGTGAGTCCTGAAGCATGGAGCAGCCAGCGAGGTGACCTTCCCATCAGTGCTCCTTGTCCATGGCATGTGGTCGGATGGCGCACACTGGAACCGGTTCGTACGCCACCTTGAGCGTGCTGGCGTGGAGGCTCACGCAATCAACCTGCGGTACCATGAGTCGCCGCAGGACAAGGCGAAGCTGCGAGGCGTTGGCCTGGTGGACTATGTGACCCAGGTACGGGATGTGGTCGGTTCCATGCCGCTGCCACCGGTGGCGATCGGCCACAGCATGGGCGCCCTGGTGCTGCAGAAGGTTGCCGAGTCCACCCCGCTCCGCGCCCTGGCGCTGCTGGGGCCGGTTCCGCCCGGCGGCATTCCCCTGTTGCAACCGTCCTCCATCCTGTGTGGATTGCCCAACCTGCTCGACGCCCTGTTGCGCCGGCCGTTTGTGATTTCCGAACGCAGTGCTCGCTACGGTTTGTTGAACAGCCTCTCGGAGAGGGAACAGACGGTGATTTACCGCTCATTTCTGCACGAGTCCGGCGGTGCATTGTGGGACATAATAAGCGGAAGTGTGCGCGTGGATGAGCGGCGGGTGTCCTGTCCGGTGCTCGTCGCCGTTGGTTCCCGGGACAGGACTACTCCTCCCTCCATCGCCCGCCGTGTCGCCTGGAAGTACCGGGCCGAGTACAGGGAGTATTCGGGCAGGTGCCACTACCTCGGGGCGGCGCATGAAGTAATCGACGATGTGACGGGGTGGATTATGGCGCAGGTGTCAGTATGAACGAGCATGAGTCGGTCCGCACCCGGCTCTCGCGGCTGGGAGAGGTCACTCCGGGCGTCGTCCTGCTGTTTGCCCTGGCCCATCTTGCCCATCACCTGGTCACGGCGCTGCCGGTGCCGTTGCTGCCGTTCATCCGCGATGAGTTTGGACTCGACTACACCAGGGCTTCCCTGGTCGTGTCCGCCTTCGCGATTCCCTATGGCATCTCACAGTTGCCCGGTGGCTGGCTGGCCGACCGTTTTGGCGCGCGTCGCCTGATCCTTGTGGGCATCAGCGGTGTCGCACTGACGGGCGTCATGGTTGGGCTCTCCACCAGCTACACGATGCTGCTGGCCGCACTGTTCCTCATGGGCGCGCTGGGCGGCGGCTACCACCCCTCGGCGCCCGCCGGTATCGCGCAGGTCACCTCCGCCGCACGGCGCGGCAGCGCACTCGGCTTCCACATGATTGGCGGCAGCCTCAGCTACTTCGTCGCTCCCCTCGCCGCGGGCGCCATTGCGGCCGTGTGGGGCTGGCGCAGCCCTTTCCTCGGGCTGGCGGCTCCCGCGCTGGTCTTTGGTATTGTCTTCTACATCATATTGGGCCGGAGAGAGCGAGCGGCACGACAATCTGAGCCGATCCTTGCGAAGGCGACCGCTGGTGGGACTGCGCTAGAAGGCGTTGAGCGCGTTGACTGGGCCCGCATGATCGCCTTCCTGGCATTGACCGGTGTCAGCGCGGCCGCGGTCCTGGCGGTGCTCTCGTTTATCCCGCTGTATCTGGTGGACGTCTACGGCTTTGCCGAACACAGTGCCGCCGCGGCAGTGGCACTGTACTACTCCACGGGCCTCTGGGCTTCAGTTGCGGGTGGCTACCTCTCTGACCGCATAGGCAGAGTCAGGGTCGTTGTCCTCTTCGGCCTGCTCGCGGGACCGGCGCTCGCCATACTCGATCTTCCCGGGTCCAGCGTCGTGGTCATGGCGCTGTTGCTCTTCCTTGGCGCCGGAATGTATGCGCGTGCTCCCGCATCGGAGTCCTACGTCATCGGCCATACGCCGCGGCAGAAGCGGTCGACGATTCTCGGCCTGTACTACTTCGGTTCCATGGAAGGCAGCGGTGTGCTGGCGCCGGTGGTTGGTCTGCTCATCGACAACTTCGGCTTTCGCACGGCGTTTCTCGTAAGTGGCACCATGTTGCTGCTTATCGCCGGCCTCTGTGCCGTGATACTCCGTGGCAGCCGCACGGATTAGCGTCACTGCTGCAACGCATTGCCTCCGCAGGATAACGAATGGGCTGCAACGGGTACGGTGATGGCGCGGTCCCTCAAGCGTTGCTCGAAAGGCTCGCTACCCTCAGGGCTGCGACCGGGATAGTGCATCCGCGGTTGGGCGACCTCGCGCGGGCCGACGCCGTCCGCATGCCTCGAGGACCATTCATCTCGGGGCTACACACGGAGGCTGACGACGTCATTGTCCATCTGACGGTCACGGGGCGCTGTAATGCGCGGTGTGAGGGCTGCATCAACACGGCGTTGGAAGCCGGGTGCCGGGCGAGGCAGAAGGTGGTCGCCGAGTTCGAGTGCGATCCCGACCGCGATGCCGCGACCATCGTGCGTGTGGCTCAGGCCTGCGGTGACCGGCCGGTCACCGTCGCCCTCTACGGCGGCGAGCCGCTGCTTGAGCTGGACCGTGTGGCGCGACTTGTCCGCGCCCTGGATTCGTCCGCGATCGGCTCCAGGGTCAGCTACATGGTGTACACCAACGGCCAGTTGCTGCGCGAGACGCTGGCATCGCATCCGGCTCTGTGGCAGCGGGTTACGTTGCTCTCGGTCTCCATCGACGGGGATGCGGCACAACACCGGCGCTTTCGCCCGGGGACCGACCTCGCCACCATCGAGGCAGGTCTGCTGGAATTGCGGCGACGGGGCTTCAGCGGTGACGTGCTCTTCTGGTCTACGCTGCGAGAGGCTCAGTCGCTGCTCTCCTGCTTCGAGCAGTTCATGCAATATCGCGCGCGCTCGCTCGCCGGGCATTTCTTCTGGCACTGGGCGGAATCGCCGGAGCCCTATGCGGACTTTGCGCAGTATATCCGGCGCTATGGGGACGACCTGGAGACGATTGTCGATACCTATGTGCGTTGCTTGCGCCGCGGCGAGATGCTCTCGATAGTTCATCTTAATGAGCTGGTGCTCTATCTGCTCAGCCGCAGGGTGCGGGGACACAGCGCCTGCGCAGTGGAGCTCAATGAGAACTACGATATCGTCGGCGGACGCTTGACTGCCTGCGCCGATTTGCCACTCTCGCTCGGACTGCTGCCCCCTGACTCAACGGAGAAAGGCGCCGCGCCCTCGCTTGGCTTCCTCGTCTCGTATCGCGGGTCTCTTGGCTGTCTCGATTGTGGTGTCTACCCGTACTGTGGCGGACGCTGTCCGGTTCAGGTGCTGTCCGGCTCGCCGGAGCGCACCGTGCAGATCTGTCAGTTGATGCGTCTGCACGTGGGCCTGGTGCAGCAGAGGCTGGATGATATCACTCATGCAATGACGCAGTCCGGAATCACGGTTGCCCGGCTCTACGGGGCGTCAGCGCGGCTGGCGCGCTACACCGATGTGGTGCCGTGACGCGCGTGACTCGTGTGGCAGCCGTGCGAGTACAGGAGATGGCGCTGGCACAGGCTCTGGCGAGCCTGTCTACCATTTCACTTCGTACGACCCGAGCATGAAGTCGATGTCGTCACGAAGCAATTGCATCGTCTCTGCGGAGAGGGTGGCATCGTCCATCTCGAGTGTCATGCGGGCATCCCCGCCAGCGGTCCCCAACACGTGAAGGCTGCCGCACGGTCTCTTGTCCTGAGTCCGGAACTGCGCCGTCACCCGCGACTGGGTCGCTCCGCTGGAGATGGAGTATGTCTGCATCGGAACATGGTCCGTAATGAGTCCTCGCCTCGCTGCGAGGTCTCGCACCTCATCGTACAGCATCTCGGGGTTTAGTCCCCGGTATGTCTTCTTCACCTGCACGGTCATTGCCTTTCTCCTCGAGGCATTATAGCACCGGCCGGCAGCCATGCCGTGATGCCGGGACTGCTATAATGCGGCACGACGATGAAAGACGAACTGATGCAGATCCTTGTCTGCCCGGTGTGCAAGGGCGAGCTTGCCCTCACGGTGACGGAACGTGATGGTGAGGAGATCGTGACCGGCTCTCTCTACTGCAGCGTCTGCGACTTCCACTACCCCATCACCGAGACCATTCCGAACCTGTTGCCACCCGAGATGCAGGATCAGGGAGTGTAGACAACTCCAGCCGTCGGGGACTCCCACACCTCGACTGCGGAGAGCCGCACGGCGCTCGCCTCGTAGCGGGGCCGCAGCTCATAGAAGAGCCACGCGGCGATGTTCTCACTCGACGGCGCGGCGCTGGTGAACATCTCCTGTTCATTGAGACAACAGTGGTCCAGTCGCTCCAGCGCATCCTTGAGGTAGCGCTTCATCTGGGCGAAGTCGCACAGCATCCCGTCCTGGCTGACCGCGTCGCCCTCGACGCGAACGACGACCTTGAAGCGGTGGCCGTGCATCTGCTCGCACTTTCCGTGATACTCCGGCAGGTAGTGTGCCGCGTCGAAATGATCCTCAACGAACAGTTGATACATCGTCTCCTCCGTGAATCAGTTCCACCTCATGCCGGTCGGTGCACTCGTCCAGCAACTGACGCATCGTCTTCCCGAGGAGGGGATGCACCAGCGTTGGGGCGATCTCGACCAGCGGCACGAGGACGAAGCGCCGTTGCGCGATGCGGGGGTGAGGAATCACCAGGCCGGGCAGGCTGACGCATTCGTTCCCGTAGTAGAGGATGTCTATGTCGATGGCTCGTGGTCCATTCTTGAACGTGGGCTCGCGGCCCAGCAGCGTCTCGATGTGTTGCGTCTGCGACAGCAGGTCCTGAGGGCTGAGGCGCGTGCGGGCATGGCACACCAGGTTCACAAAGCGCGGTTGTTGTGCGTAGCCCACCGGCTCGGTCTCGTAGAGAGAAGACACCGTGTGTACCGAGACGAGTGGTTCCAGTTGCCTCAGCGCCGCGCCGAGACTCGATATCCGGTCGCCGGTATTCGAACCCAGCCCGAGGTAGACATCGGCCATCTCCATGGCGTTATGACCGCACGATGGCGTCGGCCACGCGGCAGACGCGCCACATCTCCTTGACGTCGTGGACTCGAACTATGTCCGCACCGTGTTCGATGGCCAGCGACACCGTTGCCGCGGTCGCCTCCAGCCTCTCCGAAGGTGGCAAGTTCAGAACGTGGCCAAGCACGGATTTCCTGGAGGTTCCCACCAGCAGCGGAAAGCCCAGGTCACGTAACTCGCGCAGGCGCCGCAGTAACGTGAGGTTCTGCGGCTGAGTCTTGCCGAATCCGATACCGGGGTCAACGATGAGGCGCTCGGCGGAGACTCCGCGTTCCATCGCCTCATGGCTTGCTCTGACGAGGTCGTCGCGCACCGTCTGCACGATGTCCGGGAACTCCACGTCGTGCTGCGGCGCCACATCGCGCTGGTTGCTCATCAGCACCAACCAGGCGTTGCTGCGCGCCGCCAGGTCCGCCAGCCTGGGCTCCTGCTTCAGTCCCCAGATGTCATTGATGATGTCGGCTCCGGACTCCAGTGCCGC
Source organism: uncultured Dehalococcoidales bacterium (assembly GCA_964401175.1). GTDB lineage: Bacteria > Chloroflexota > Dehalococcoidia > GIF9 > AB-539-J10 > SKVJ01. The sequence continues at coordinate 10,355 of CAYNXN010000011.1, forward strand.
CTTGGCCACCGCATGTTTATAGGTGTCAACGCTGAGGGGCACGTTCAGTTCGCGCCTGAGTGCCCGGATCACCGGGATAACGCGGTCCATCTCCTGCTCCACCGTGATAGGGGCAGACCCGGGCCTGGTCGATTCGCCGCCCACATCGATGATGTCGGCGCCCTCGTGCACCATGCGCCTCGCCACCTCGAGCGCCATTGCAGGCGCGGCGATGCCGTCACCGGAGAAGGAATCGGGAGAGACGTTCACGATCCCCATGATGTACGTACGCGTGCCCCAGTCGAACTGCAGCATACTGTTCTCACTCACCGGGCCTGCGGATTCTGCCGGCCTGTTGCGATTATAACAACTCGACGTGGGCGCACCTCGCCACTGCAGCGCCGCAGCCCACGCGGGGCCGCTGTGCGCTTCATGTCTCCCTGTACCCTGGGCCGCGCTCGTTGCGGATACGTGCGGCCTCGGAGTAGAATTACCACTCCGTTTGGCCGACGTGATAGGGAGTTACGCATTACATGTATGAAGCGACACCGGTGAAGATAACGGACCTTACGCTGCGCGATGGGCACCAGTCGCTGCTGGCGACGCGCGTGAGGACCGAGGATATCCTGCGGCTGGCTCCACTCATGGACAGAGTTGGCTTCTGGTCGATCGAGGTCTGGGGTGGCGCCACGTTCGATGTCATGACGCGTTTCCTGAACGAGGATCCTTGGGAGCGGTTGCGTTTGCTGAAGCAGGCTGCGCCCAATACGCCATTGCAGATGCTGCTGCGGGGCCAGAACCTTGTGGGTTACCGGCACTACGCCGACGACGTGGTGCGGGAGTTCGTCCGTCGTGCTGCCGCTCATGGTGTTGATGTGTTCCGCATATTTGATGCGCTCAACGACGAACGCAATCTGCGCACGGCCATGGAGACGGCGAAGGAATCCGGCGCGCATGTGCAGGCGGCCCTTTGCTACTCTCTGACTGAGAGCAAGCTGGGTGGCCCGGTGTACACGAGCGATTACTTCGTTGACAAGGCCGTGACCCTGCAGGACATGGGCGCCGACAGCATCTGCGTCAAGGACATGGCCGGACTCATCGCGCCCGACGATGCGTACGACCTCATATTCTCGCTGAAAGATGCGCTGGATATCCCGGTAGCGCTGCACAGCCACGCCACCAGTGGCATGGCGCCGATGGCCTTCCTCAAGGCGGTCGAGGCCGGGGTTGATATCCTCGATACGTGCCTCGCGCCCTTCGCCATGCGTACGTCGCACACCGCCGTGGAGACTATGATCGCCGCTCTCGACGGTACGCCGAGAGCCACCGGCCTCGATCTGGGCCGCATTCTTGAGTTGGATGACATGCTTGAAGCCCTCGCACCCAAGTACCGTGACTTCCTTGCGCGCACTGGCTTCTCGACCATCGATACCACGGTACTGAGACATCAGATACCCGGCGGCATGTATACGAACATGGTGGCGCAGTTGCGGGAGGCGGATGCACTCTCGCGACTGCCGGAGGTCTACGCCGAGCTGCCGCAGACGAGGAAAGACCTTGGCTATCCACCACTGGTGACTCCCACCAGCCAGATCGTTGGTACGCAGGCGGTGAGCAACGTGTTGTTCGGTCGTTACAAAGTCGTCTCCGAGCAGGTGAAGGCGTACGTCTACGGCCTCTATGGGCGCCCTCCCGCGCCCATCGACCCCGGTGTGCAGGCTGCGATCCTGAAGGGCTACGAACGTGGTGAGCAGCCGATTACCGTTCGGCCTGCCGATGTCCTGGAGCCTGAACTTGAGGCCGCCAGAGCAGAGGCTGGTGACCTCGCGGATAGTGTCGAGGATGTACTGACGTACGTGCTGTATCCGACCTCGGGATTACGTTTCCTCCGCTGGAAGCACGGGCTGGAAGCTCCTCCCCCGGATACGAAGGGCAAGACACTGGATGATATTCGCCAGGAGGACGAATTGTTGGAGCAGGTGCGGTCGGGCGACCTTGTGGCGCCCGGCGCTCCTCCGCCGGTCGAGCGCCAGGAGGCGCCGGCACAGAGTCCGGCCGTACCGGTGACAGGCACTCCGCTGCTTTCACCCATGCCAGGGACCCTCATTCGCTACCTCGTCTCTGTTGGAGAAGAGGTGCGGGCCGGGGATGGGATCTGCGTGCTCGAGGCCATGAAGATGGAGAACGTCTTGCCATCACCTGAGGATGGCAAAGTGCTATCCTTGCCCTGCCGGGATGGCGACAAAGTACAGTTGAACCAGACGCTCGCGGTTATAGGTTAGGAGGCCATGGGCAAGACAATCGTTGAGAAGATACTTTCGGCCAGGTCCGGGAGCGATGCGCGCGCCAACGACATCGTCATCGCGGACGTTGACGTCGTGTTCGTGCAGGATACGACGGGACCCCTGACCCTTAGGCTGTTCGAGCAGGCCGGTTTCGGGCAGCTTGCGAATCCGGCGCGCACCGTTCTTTTCATGGACCATGCCGTGCCATCGCCGGCTCGCCAACTCTCCACGGACCACGTCTTCATGAGGCAGTTCCACCAGGAGCACGGCTGCGTCCTGAGCGAGGTTGGCGACGGAGTCTGTCACCAGTTGATCGCCGAACGCTATGCGCGGCCGGGGGATGTCGTCGTCGGCGCCGACTCGCACAGCGTGACTGCCGGCGCGCTCGGAGCCTTTGGCACGGGAATGGGCTCGAGCGACGTAGCCGTGGCCATGGCGTTGGGCCGGAACTGGTTTCGTGTTCCCGAGACGTTGCGGATTCACCTCACCGGCGCGCTGTGCCCTGGAGTCTGTTCCAAGGATATGGTACTGCATCTTATCGGCCGGATTGGAGCGGATGGCGCAACGTACATGGCGCTCGAGTTCTCGGGGCCCGGAGCCTCGACCCTGACGCTGCCTGACCGGCTGGTGGTGTCGAACATGGCGGTTGAGGCCGGCGCCAAAGTTGGCCTGTTCCCCAGCGACGAGCAAACGAAGGAATACCTCGGTGCGATGGGACGGCCGGAGGACTACATCGCTATTGCCCCGGACCCTGATGCCGTCTACGTACGCAGCGTCGATATCGCGCTCGATGAACTCGAACCCGTGGTCTCGTGTCCCCATACGGTCGACAACGTCCGGAAGGCATCTGAACTGTCTGATGTTCGTGTCGACCAGGTCTTTGTCGGCACCTGCACCAACGGCCGCATCGAGGACATCGCCCTCCTTGCGCGCATGATCGAGGGACAGCGGAAGGCGGCTCACACAAGGCTTCTGGTCGCGCCGGCCTCACGGCGGGTGTTGCGGCAGGCCATAGATGCCGGTTACGTCGCCCGGCTGGTGGACTTCGGTGCGGTCATACTGCCGCCGGGCTGTGCCGCCTGTCTGGGTCTGCATCAGGGTATACTCGGTGATGGCGAGGTCTGTCTCTCCACCGCAAACCGGAACTTCAAGGCCAGGATGGGCAACCCCGATTCGAGTGTGTATCTGGGCAGCCCGGCGACGGCTGCAGCCACCGCCATTCGTGGCGCCATTACTGATCCCCGGGAGATGCTCTAACTATGGAACAGCCTCTGTTGCGCGGCAACGCCATAACGATCGGTGATGATGTCTCAACTGATGACATAATACCGGGCAGGTTCGCGCATCTGCGCAGCAACCTGCCTGAACTCGCAAAACATGTGCTCGAGGATCGGCTGCCCGGGTTTCGTGACCGGGTGAAGCCCGGCGACGTGCTCGTTGGCGGACGCAACTTCGGCCTCGGCTCCAGCCGGGAACATGCCCCCGTGGTCATTAAGATGGCCGGCGTTTCGACAATCCTCGCCACGTCGGTTGCCAGGATCTTCTACCGCAATGCCATTAACCAGGGTGTGGTGGTGTTGATCTGTGATACGTCCGGCATCGCCGATGGAGACCCGCTCGAAATCAGGCTGGGCGAGGGAGTGGTATTGAACCACCGCACAGGCGCGGTGTTGCAGTGCGGTCGGATGCCCCCGCTCATGTCCCGCATACTTGCAGCCGGTGGATTGATTCCGTATATCAAGGAGCATGGCACGCTCAATGCGGATGCCTGAGCGTGATTGTCGAACGGCCGATGAATCCGGGAGGTAACGTGAAGCACAGGGTGACGCTCATTCCAGGTGATGGTGTCGGTCCGGAGGTGGTGGAGGCAACAAGGCGGGTGCTGGAGGCAACCGGGGTTGTCTTCGAATGGGACAGGGTCATCATAGGCGCCGATGCCCAGGAGAAGACTGGAACGCCACTCCCGCCTGAGGCGCTTGCATCGATACGGCGGAACGGCACTGCCATCAAGGGGCCGGTGACCACGCCGATCGCCAGTGGCTTCAGGAGCGTGAACGTTGCGCTGCGCCAGGAGCTGGACCTCTACGCCTGTCTGCGCCCCTGCAAGACCTATCCGGGTGTTCATGCGCCGTACGATGACGTCGATCTCGTTGTGGTGCGTGAGAATACTGAAGGCCTCTACATCGGAATCGAGTACGACCGTGGGCAGCCTGAAACACAGCGGCTGGCATCGCTGGTACATGAGACGCGTGGCAAGTCCATATCGGAAGATGCCGCAGTCAGCCTCAGGGTGATCTCCGACTCCAGCAGCCGGCGCATCGTTCGTTTTGCCTTCGACTATGCCCGCGCCAATGGCCGGAAGCGCGTGACTGCCGTGCACAAGTCGAACATCCTCAAGTTCTCCGACGGCGTGTTTCTGCGGGCGGCGCAGTCCGTGGCGACCGAGTATCCAGACATCGAGTTCACCGATGTGCTGCTCGACGCGTGCTGCATGCAACTGGCCAAGCGACCGCAGCAGTTCGACATTCTCGTGACGCCGAACTTCTACGGCGACCTGCTCTCTGACCTGTGTGCCGGACTCGTTGGTGGGCTAGGTCTTGCCCCGGGCGCCAATATCGGTGAGAGCATCGCCGTCTTTGAGCCCACTCACGGCAGCGCGCCGAAGTACGCCGGCCTCAACAAGGTGAATCCGGTCGCCACCATGCTTTCAGGCGTCTTGATGTTGAGACACCTGAAGGAATCGGTTGCCGCGGAACGGTTGGAAGGCGCCATCGCTTCTGTGCTCGCTGAGGGCAAGAGCGTGACATACGATTTGAAGGCGGATCGGGATGATCTCTCCGCAGTCACGACGAGCCAGGTGGCCGACGCGATTATCGCGAAGCTAGGACAGTAGCTTCGCCCGCGCCATGTAGGTGAGCAGGGCGGCAACGGTCTTTGCGTCGCGGATCTTGCCTGAGAAGATGAGTTCAGGCACCTGTCGTAGTGGGACCCTGACCACTTCGATCTCGTCTGTGTCCTCGGCCACCAGCCGGCTGGGCTGCAACTCGGTGGCCACGTAAACGTACAGATACTCGGTGCCATAGCCCGGAATGGAGTAGAATCCGCCCAGCTTCTCCACCTTGCGCGGTAGATAGCCGATCTCCTCCTGCAACTCGCGCCGCACGCAGTCGAGCACATCCTCTCCCGGTTCGATGCCACCGGCCGGCACCTCCAGCAGCGATGCGTCGACCGGGTAGCGGAACTGCCGCACCAGGTAGACATGGTCCTGCTCATCCACCGGCACGACCGCCACGCAGTCGCTGTGCTCCACCACATCGCGGCTGGTGACTGCCCCGCTGGGCTTCCTCACCTTGTCGACCCTGAGAGAGATCGCAGGACCGCTATATACCTGCACGCTGGATAGCTGTTGCTCCACGGGAATGCCTCCAGATATCACACGTCACGCGGTGGGCTTCAAAGCCGCTTGTTGCGCCTCGCGCATGAACGCAAACTCGTCGCAATCAGGGAACTTCGGGCAGTAGTAACACTCGGCCCATACCTTGTGCGGCAGCTCAGAACGGTCTACCGGGCTGAAGCCCTGACCGGCGAAGAAGTCCGGCTGCCTGGTGAGGCAGAACACCCTCGGTAGTCCGAGTTCCCTCGCCTCATCCATGCATGCCTGAATGAGCGCAGTGCCAATCCCCGCCTTCTGTCGCGACTCGTCAACCGCAAGTGAGCGGATCTCCGCCAGGTCCATCCAGTTCACGTGCAGCGCGGCGCAGCCGATGACGCTCTCTCCGTCTCGCACAACGAAGTAGTCTCGCAGGTTCTCATATATCTGGCTGAGCGCCCTTGGCAGCATGTCGCCTCGGTTGGCGAACTCGTTGATCAAGCGGTGCATCTGCGGGACATCTTCAATGCGGGCTTTCGTTACTGTCACGTTCTCGTTCCTCCAAGTTTCTCGTGCAGCGACCCGAGGAAGTATGATGGCGGTCGCAATCGGAGAAAACGCGCCCTGCGCGCGCTGGTGGTTACTGTCACCCGCTCACCGCGGGCCAGAGGTCTTTCGATCTGGCCATCAATGCTCAACACCACGTCATCGCTGCCGTTGATGGTCAGCGCGATGCGGGTATTCTCGGGAAGCACCAGGGCATGGCGCAATCCCACATGGCTGCAGATGGGTTGCACCACCATGTCCGTGGCCTCCGGCGCCAGGACTGGACCGCCTGCGGCGAGGGAGTAGGCCGTGCTGCCGGTCGCCGTCGCCACAATGACTCCGTCGGCGCGGTAGGTGGTGACCCGCTCATCGTGCACTTCCAGCGTCACATCCACGAGCCGCACCGCGGCGCAGCGCATCACGGCATCATTCATCGCCAACAGGGTCTCTGCGCCGACGCCGATGTCCAGCATCCTGCGCTCCTCCACCCAGCCCTCGCCCGCGAGGATTCGAGGGATCGCCGCCTCCACCTCATGGTCCTTCAGCTCGGTGATGAATCCAAGCTGACCGAGCTTCACACCGAATACCGGGATTCCCTTTCCTGCGGTGACGCGGGCGCAATGCAGCAAGGTGCCGTCTCCGCCGATGCCGATGACGAGATCGGTATCACACAGATGCGCCGCCGCAGCTTCTTCGTCCCACGCGGACCCCAGCCACGATGAGACGCCATGGCGCTTCAACTGTGTCTGGATGGACTCGGCGAGAACCCTCGCTTTCTCAACGTGGGGCCGGTAGAGTACTGCGATGCGGGTCATGAGACAGGCAAGTGTAGCACCGGGTTCCTACGTGGTCAAAGGTTTCGCCACCCGGGATGGTCGATCCGCCGAAGCTACGGCTGGCTGACTCTAGCGCAGGAGTTGCGGGGCGAACACGAGAAGCACGCCGAGAACCAGTAGGATCGTACCGCCTATCACCTTTGCGTATTTCGCGTACCGCTGGCCAAGTGCCGTGTTGGTCGCGAATGCTGCTGCTCCGAAGATGATCAGGTCGTCGAGCATGAAAAAGCCCACGTACAGCAGGATGTACGTGTAGTACTGGAGCGTGCCCAGATTGGCGATGGTGAGTACGCGAGTAAAGATCGCCGGCAGGGCGGCCGAACACACGAATTCGATAGAGTTCACGATGAATGCCAGTGCAATCATCGCGAATACGGTCGCGAGGCTCAGTGGCGAAGTGGCGAGCGCCTCTATGCGAGACATAGTACTCTTGCGGCTGTCCGCATCCACCACTTCACAGACGATCGCACCGCCTGACTTGATGTAGTCATACAGATTGAATATGCCGGCGCCGAGGGCAATAGCGCCAATGATAATCGTGATGGGCTTCGAGTATCCGATCAGCAGGAATGCATTGAGCCATGCAGTCATGAATGTGAAATAGAGCACTCCCGAGGCGAATACGAAGGAGCCCACGAGCAGCCACGCCTTGCGGCGGTCCTGAAGCACGAACAGCATGGAAATGAGATACACGAGGACCCACATGGCACACGGGTTGAAGCCGTCAACCAGTCCCAGGATGATGGCCAGCGCCGGCAACGAGTAGTCGGCGATTTGGATCGTACCCAGGATGGGCACATCGACTTCAGTCGGTGCATCTTCAACATCTGGCGAGCCGCCGCAGTTGCCCGCAAGGCAGTCGACGATTGCCTGCTCGATTGCGGGCCCACTGACCTCCCGTGAGACCCAGCCTACGAAGCCCCTCTGTCCAACGATGGTGGTCGGGAAATCCAACTGGTCCTCGGAGACATTCGTGCCCTCGATGAGGTCAAGCAGAACAGCATACTGGCTGGGATCCGCGCCATCGTGGTACACGAAGTAGATGTCGTCGTACTTCAGCGCCAGTTCCTCGTTGAACGGCTCCTGGTCCTTGCAGTGCGGGCAGCCGGAATGATAGAAGAAGTGCACCTCCAGCAGTTCATCTCCTTCCGGGGCACTCGGTGTCGGTGTGCCTTCCACGGGAGAGCCAAAGACCATCACCACGATGGCGACAATCGCCAGCGCAATGGTCACGTATCTCTTGAAACGGTCGTCCCAGATGCCCTTGAGTGCGTGAATCAGTGTCTTCATGCTGCGTCGATGCCTCTACTTGCGGTTGGCCTCACCCCGTGGCGGCATGGGCCGGCTGTTGATGCTGGGCTCCTCATCGACTCTCCGGGCCCGCACGCGGCCGCAGGACCCGCTGGAGAGTATTTGACACTCGTCAATGCCGATACTAGTATATGGTGAGACCGTACCGGTAGCGAAGCCTAGCAGAAGCGTGCAAGTCACGTCAAAGGTCTGGGACTGGTGAAGGCGAGAGCGCAGGTGGTGGATCTGGCAGCGGGAAGTTTTCCTGGAATGAGTCATCCGTTGCGGTCTGTCGTTCGTTATAATCCGTAGGAGTGTCCCCGGGTAGACGGGCGCGATGGAGACCGGTGGCGGCTTGCGTTGGGTTCACGAACCGGTCTGGTGAGGGCAACCCTCGGGCGTTCCGAGTTGGTGGCAGGCGGTTTCTATGGATGCAATATACTTCGCGGTGCTTCGCATCTGGGGAGCACTGACTTCGAATAAGAAAGTTCTCGTTGCGCTTGTTTGTGTGGCCGCAGTAGTGGTCACGGTTACATCGGTTTTCGCCGCTCCCCCCGATGACGGACAGCAGAGCATAGACTCCGATGTCTTCGTCAGCATGGAACCGCCGGCCG
>CAYNXN010000012.1:0-19023 GCA_964401175.1 uncultured Dehalococcoidales bacterium
CGCCTCCTTACAGCGTCCTGTACACGAATCCGTGGCGCCGGGCCGTCTCGCCGTCAAAGACGCGGCGGACGTCGACAAGCACCGGGTCGCGACGCATCTGGCGTCGCAGCGATTCAAGCGAGAGATGCCGGAAGTCACGGTGGGAAACGGCGAGCACCAGTGCATCCAGTTCGCCGGCCTCGTCCATCGAAGCGACGTGGTGGGTGCCTTCAGGCAGTTCGGCCGCATCGACGATGGGGTCGTGCGCCAGCACCTCGCAGCCATAGGCTCGCAGCTCCTCTATGAGATGCAGGGATGGGGACTCCCTCATATCGGCCACATCCTCCTTGTAAGTGAGTCCCATCACCAGCACGCGGGAGTCGCGAATCACCTTCCGCGCATCATTGAGCGCCTTCACGGTCATCTCGGCGACGACCTTTGGCATCGAGTCGTTGATGGAGCGGCCGGCGAGGATGACCTGTGGATGATAGCCAAGCTCCTTGGCGCGATGCACCAGGTAGTAAGGGTCGACCGGGATACAGTGGCCACCGACCATTCCGGGCGAGTAGCGATGGAAGTTCCATTTGGTGCCGGCTGCCTCAAGCACCGCCTGGGTGTCCAGTCCCATCCTGGAGAAGATGATGGACAGCTCGTTCACCAGCGCGATGTTGAGGTCGCGCTGCACGTTCTCGATGACCTTGGCCGCCTCGGCGGTGCGGATGTCCCGGGCCACAAACACGCTGCCGGCGATCCTGCCATAGAGCGCGGCAACCTGTTCGGCCGTCGCCGCATCGCTGCCGGAAACCACCTTGGTGCTCTTCTCGATGGTGTGTTCCAGATCGCCCGGATTGATTCTCTCCGGACAGTACGCGATGGAGAAATCCCTGCCGCAATGCAGTCCCGAGGCGCTTTCCAGCACGGGCAGCACCACCTCCTCGGTGACGCCGGGGTAGACGGTGGACTCCAGGATCACCGTCATGCCGGGAACAAGATGCGCGCCGACTTCCTCCGCCGCGGCGCGCACGCAACTCAGGTCGGGCTCCTTGAAGCGCGTCACCGGAGTGGGCACGGCGATGATGACGAATCGGGCTGGCCGTATCGAGGCTGGGTCTGTAGTGATGCAGAGACCGGGCTGTGTGATGGTACGCCGCAACTGTTCCACCCTGGCGGCGTCCGAGTCCACGCCAACAACCGGCATGTGCCGGGCAAATGCTTCGGCGAGTGGAAGGCCGACGTAACCGAGTCCCACCACCGCAACGGCAGGGAGGAGTTCAGAGGCTGGCTGTGTCATTCTCTCTGTGCACCTTTCTCTTTTCGACGAGTTGCGCCATTATAACGTGCTGACGGTTGCGGCTGTGGCGTATCATCCCGCGCTTCACGAAGGGATGGTCAGACGAGGCCTGTAGGACAGGCTTGACATTCGCCGTAGGAGAATGCCCACGCCACGGCAAGCTGTGCGCGCGTGGGCCTCGAATTCGAATCGTGAGCGGATGCTGCGCGCCGCGGCCTGAGCCGGCGAGATGGCGCCGTCTCCTGGTGCCGGCGCACACCGGGCGAATCAGCGACAGGATCATGGCGCGGTGAGCGCGAAAGGAGGAGATATGGCAGGACGTACTGTGGCAGTTTCGGGAGGCTTCGACCCGCTGCATGTCGGTCACGTGCGGATGATTCAAGGAGCAAGGCAGCTTGGCACCCGTCTCGTGGTCATCGTCAACGGTGATGAGTTCCTGTTGCGCAAGAAAGGCTACGTCTTCATGCCCCTCGACGAACGCATGGAGATACTGCGCGCGCTGCGGGATGTGGATGAGGTGGTGGTGGCCGTGGACGAAGATCAGACGGTTCGTGAAACGCTGCGCCAGGTCAGGCCGGACGTCTTCGCCAACGGTGGAGACCGGCGCGCTGAGGCAGACATACCGGAGGCGGAGGTCTGCGACGAACTGGGCATTGAACTGGTCTTCAACGTTGGAGGCGGCAAAGTCCAGTCCAGTTCTGACCTTGTCCGACGTGCCCCGCCGCGCAAGGCCGGCCAGTAATGACACCGCGGTGCTGCAGCCGTTCAGGTAGTTCGCCACTCGCATGCTACAATGCCGAACCATAGCTATGCGAACGCACTGTACCTGGAGCCGGAGTGTGAGCCAGTGGCTTCGCCGCGCGTGGACGAGGGCGGCGCCGGCCATCCGGTTTCAACTGGCGTATCGCACGATTCCGCTGGTTGGTCTCTGGATTCTGCTCGTGCTCTATCCCAATCCGTTCAACGTACTGGTGAGTGTGCACCGTGTGTTTCATCCTGACATCGACCCCGCGGTGGTGGCGCCGATACTTGAAGGCCTGCCATCGGACCCGGCGGAGATAGAGCAGGAGGTGCTGCGGCGCATTCCCTACCGCTACGACTGGGAGCTGCACGGGATGCCGTGGTACTTCCCGCGTACCGCCAGGGTGATAGAGAACATGCAGGGCGACTGCAAGGCGCGGGCCGTGGTGCTGGCCTCCGTCTTCGAGAACCTGGGCATCCCGTACCGCTTCAACAGTTCCTTCGTCCACGTCTGGGTTGAGTACGAGAACAAGGCTGAGACGGTCTTCGAGAATCCCAGGGCGCGTTTCTATCAGCAGGACCCTGAGACGGGGCGACGGTTCTTTCAACTGCCCGAGGTGGATTGGGCGCTCTGGTTCGACAGCACGGTGGAGGGATTGTGGACCGTGATGCCGCTCATTCGCAAGGTTTTGCTGGTCGGCGGAACCATCCTGATCGTGGCGACAGGGGTGGTTCTGCGCCGAAAGACGTTCGGGAGTATTGACAACGCAATAGCCACCTAGTAATAATAGCTTCAGGCTTTGGTACAGGCCTAATTAGTCGAGAGGAGGGTTGTTGTTATGGCCACCGCGTATTGCATGAAGTGCAGGAAGAAGGTTGAGATTAAGGATGCCAAGCAGATCACTCTGAAGAATGGACGCCCGGCGATGCAGGGTGCCTGTCCTTCCTGCGGAACGAAGGTATTCCGCATCGGCAAGGCATAGCTCATACTTCGTACTGGACCTCAAAGGAGCCGTGATGAACGGCTCCTTTCTGTTTGCTGCCGGCTGGCGCGCCGCCGCCGCTATTCGAGGAAGATCATGGCGCTGTGCGCCTCGAGCAGCGCGCCGGGCAGCGTGTCCAGCGTGGCCCGTGTGATCAGCAGCACCCTGGGTGAGAGCAATGCAGCGTTGTCGCGCAGAAAGCGGGATTCAAACGTCAGCGGCTTGAGAATGAGGCGGTTGCCGCCGAAGAAGAGGTCATCGACCGGTTCCCGCCCGAACTCATGGTCAATATGTCCCCCGACCCGACGGAGAAACTCCGCCCGCTGGCCCTCGGTGCGACGCGCGAACCGGGCCTGGCTGCTGCCGCCCTTCTTGTGTGGCGGATGGATGTGTCCGGTGCCCTTCTTGTGGCGCACCAGCGATTCGTCATCGTACAGCGCGAGGACGTAGGCGCCCCATGTGACCAGTACCAGCATTGTCCGGCGCGGTGCCTGCAGCAGTGACCGCAGGGGCGCTACGTTGGGGCTGCCAACCGTGACCTGGTCGCGTTCCACTGGAAAGGGAGGGGCCACCGCCGCAATCCTGGTGGAGGAGGCGAACAGGACCAGTCCGGTACGGTACCGCTCCAGTTCACGCTGCAGTGCCTCATCCTCGATCTGCGCAGACAGCTGCAGCAACCTGCGGTCGACGGTTGACTCCTGCACCAGCCGTGGATGTGAGGCTTTCAGGCTTGCCGCCGTCAGGTACACGGTCGTCCACTCTCCTGGTGCGTCGTCGAGTTCTCGGAGTATCTCGAGCAACCGGGCTTTGCTGCTTCTGATTCCCTGCATGATGCTGGTCCCTGTTGGCTGGCTTTCCGGGCGAGCCGGGCCTGATGCAGCATACGCGCCTGGAGCCCCTGAAGGCAACGTGCGCTATCTACAGAGCCGGCGCGCTATCATTGTGGTCTGTCGCATGGAGGGCTGTGTGTCCGCATTTGTGAATCCTGAAGGTCGCCGGCCTTCGTATGTTCGTCTATACGAGACGGGCGAACTGCAGCGTCGGGCTCAACTCCTTCTCGAACGGCTGGCGTCGTGCGACATCTGCCCGCGGATGTGCGGTGTCGACCGGCTGAACGGAGCGACCGGCTACTGCTCGTCACCGCGTGAGGCGCTTGTCGCCTCCGCCTGTGCTCACCGGGGTGAAGAACCGCCGCTGTCCGGCTCGCGCGGCAGCGGCACCATCTTCTTCGCCAACTGCAACCTGCGCTGTGTCTTCTGCCAGAATCACCAGATCAGCCAGCAGCCGGAAGCGTATGCCTCGGCGCAGTCGGGTCCCGAGGACCTGGCGCGTACGATGCTGGCGCTGCAGCGGCATGGCTGTCACAACATCAACCTCGTCTCTCCCTCACATTTCGCGCCGCAGATAGTGGAGGCATTGTGCCTCGCCGTGCCTCTCGGCCTGCGCCTGCCCCTGGTCTACAACACGAACGCGTATGACTCGGTGGAAACGCTGCGTCTGCTGGATGGGGTGGTTGACGTGTATCTCCCCGACCTGAAGTACGCCTCCTCGCGGGTGGCGCAACAGCTCTCGGGAGCAGCCGACTATGTAGAAGCGGCGCGCTGCGCCATCGCTGAGATGTTTCGCCAGGTTGGTGCGGAGCTGCTTTCATCCGACGACGGCGTGGTGCTGCGGGGACTCATCATCAGGCATCTCGTTCTGCCGGGTGGGCTGGCTGGCAGTGGGGAGTCGCTGGACTGGCTGGCGGGGACGCTTACAGCGGACATAACACTCAGTCTGATGGCGCAGTACTATCCGGCACACCGGGCAGGGACGATGGCCGTGCTCTCGCGCCGGATTCAACCGGGGGAGTACCGCGAGGTCATTCGAAAGGCACAGGCGCTGGGCTTTGAGCACATCTGGGCGCAGGACCCGGTGGCCGCTGGCCACTATCAGCCGGATTTCGAGCGAGCGGGACATCCGTTCGAGTAGGGCATGGCAGGCCCTATGTGATGTCCGGCGCCTTTTGCGGCACTGGTGCGGTGTGGCATACTTCAATCAGGTCTTCCCGGACAGAGGGGGTGTTCTATGGCACGATGGTTGGTGCATGGTCTCATTCCTTCCGGCAGCTCGGTTGTCCTGATGGGTGAACTGCATTCCGGCAAAGCGTGGCTGGCGGAGGAGCTGGCTATCTGCGTCGCGAGCGGCCAGGACTTCCTGGATACCTTCCGGGTGGAGCAACAGCACGTCATTCTCATCGACGAAGACTCCGGCACGGCCAGCTTCAAACGGCGGTTTGAACGCCTTGCGCGTGGACTCAACGTCGACCCCAACAAGGTGCCGCTGGAGTGCTACTCGCGCTGCGGCTTCCTGCTGTATGACGAGGAACGGCGCGGGTGGCTGCGCGACCTCATCAAGCAACAGCGGGGCACACCCCTGGTCATCATCGATAATCTTGAGCGCATCATGGGCGGCCGTGAAGTCTCCGAGGGCGGTCCGGCATCGCCCCTGGCTGAGTTCTGTCACGAGTTGCGCGATGCCGGCGGCACGATGGTCGTGCTGCATCAGACCGGGGCGCGGCGCCGGATGAACGTTGAAGACTGGGATGTGCGCAAGGAGGCCAGGGGCTTCACCGTCATCATCGAGTGCTTCGATCTAGGGCTTGCCATGTTCCGGGCTCCCACCGCCTCCACCGAGTTCGTGCTCAAGCCCATCGTGCGGGAGTCGCCCGTCACGGTGTCACGTCCCTTCACCATCGCGTTGCGGGAGGACTCTGACCTCACGTGGGCCAGGCTGGTGGCTACCGATGACCTGGCGGAACTCAGGGGCAGGCGCCGGAAAGACCTGCTGCCGCAGGTGGTCGAGAAGACGACTTAGCCATTGGGTACTCGCGTTGTGCCGCATGTTGGCGGCGACGGTTGGTGATGCTGCCACTTGGCCGCTTCCTGCATGATTTCTCGTTTGCGCGCTCGGCGCGCATCGTTGTTGTGGTACTGTGCCCGTGCGAAAGTGAAGGACGACTGAGGCTGCCCGGTATCCGTGTCTCGTGATGCATGGCGAGCGCTTTCTGCGGCCTCTGTGTGAGGAGACGAAAGAATGAAGGAATACGGCGATTTCGTGAGCGAAACCGACCGCATGATGATTGGGGCGCTGCGGGCGTTTGTGCGGGACGAGATTCTCCCGTACCGCCAGCAACTTGATGTGGACGAAGAGCGGGTGCATGTGCGCCGGGTGCTGAATGGATTGGCGGCGATGGTCATGCACAAGCGGGGTTTGCCCGAAGCGCTGGGTGGCATCCGAACGGGTGCTGTCTCATTTCTGGTCGGGTACGAAGAGATCGCCAGGGGCGATTGCGGAATCGCCATGACCACCAGTGTGCCCGCGTGGGTGTTCGGGGCGGCTGTGCGTTCGCACAATCAGCGCGTTCTGAATGACCTGTGCCCGCCATTCTGCGGTGATACGTTCGTCGAGGCATGTCTGGCCATGACGGAGCCTGAGGGCGGCTGTAATGTGGAGAGCGCCGAGTATCGGGGCAAGGCAATCCACACCAGGGCGCGGCTGGATGGCGATGAGTGGTTGATCAATGGCGCCAAGCAGTTCCCCAGTGGCGCCAGCGTGTCCGAAGTGTATCTCATCGCCTGCAGCACCGATCCTGAACTCGCCGAAGAGGGCATCGCACTCATCTACGTGCCTGCCGGCACTCCGGGGTTGTCTTTCAGCAAACCTGAGGACAAGATGGGTATGCGCTTCACCGATGTGAATGCATCGGTGTATCTCGACGACGTGCGCGTGCCCAGGGAATACCGCGCCTCGATGGAGCCTGGAAAGGACGCCGAAAGCTTCAGGAATCTGCTCGCCTGGGGCAGGCTTTCGAGTGCGGCTTTCGCCGTGGGTGTTGCCCAGTCGGCCCTTGACATAGCTCTCGAGTTCACCGGCCGACGGTACTACGGGGGCAAGCAGGTGAGGCAGCACTCGCTGCAGGCCAATATGCTCGCGGACATGATGATTGGTGTGGAGAGCGCGCGGTTCTACTACCTCACCGTGGCGAGCATGTTCGACAACCGCAAGGTCTACGGCCATCACTACAGCGATGAGCAGAACGCACGTGCGTCGGGAGCCAAGATCTACGCTGCTGAGATGGCGCTCAAGGTCTGCAATATGGCCATGGAGTTGACGGGCTCGTACGGCTATATGCGTGACTATCATCTCGAGAAGTATCTACGTGATGTGAAGATCGTCCAGCTGTGGGAGGGCGGCGTACAACTGGGGCGCATCGATGTAGCCCGGGGACGCTATCCCATGGTGCCGTACGTCTGATCGATGGCAGAGGTTGGCCGGTGGCGACCGTGTCACGTCAAAGGCCGCCGCATAGTGCGCTCGATGCAATGACGACTCCCTGGCGCAGCAGGTGGAGCGGAGCCAAGCTTCGCGACGGTATCGGCGGCTTTGTGCCGGCGTTGTATGGCTGGCGCCCGTTCGGCTATACTATCGCTCGCGCCAGCGTAGCTCAGAGGCAGAGCAGCGGTTTCGTAAACCGCCGGTCATCGGTTCGACTCCGATCGCTGGCTCCATTCGTGAACCAAAGCTAGAACGGCCGCCGGAAACGGGGGCCGTTTCTGTTTGCCTCGCCAGAGCACTGGCATGTGTGCCCCGGAGTCAATCGCTGTCCGGGTCGCATCATGTCACGTGTATTCAAAGACTGTCCCCGTGGGCGGATCTGATGTGTGATTTGTCGCCTGACGAGGCCGTTGCGTCGCTCTGGTACAGGCTGCGGGCTGCTACATGGATCGTCGTGAGCATGTATACCTGTCGCGCCGCCATCCCGATTCCGGGAGGGATTGACAGGGATACCGCACGATTGCATCATCAGAAGTGCAGGTATGCGATATGGCGCCGAACAATACGCCTGGGGTGAGTATTACGTGCAACTGCATCGTTTCCGAAAAGCGCGCCGGTTGGCGGCCCCGCATACGCTTGAACGTGCCGCTGCGTTGGGTGCACGACCGCGGCCTCCAGTTGAGCCTCCTCAACGGCGGAAGACTAATCCTGAGGCAAGGTGAACGCGCGTGTGGCGCAGGACGCTGCAGTTGCCTTACGGCAACCGGGAGGTGATCGATGAACGTGCGTGATGTCGTTGCGGCAGGTGCGAGACTGTATCCGGGACGGGTGGCTCTCGCGATGGGAGACCAGCAAATCACGTACGATGAGCTGGATCGCCTGTCCAACCGCGTGGCCAACGTCCTGCTGCGGGCCGGTCTATCCCGGAAGGGGCATGTAGCGCTACTGATGTCGTACCGCCCGGAGTGGCTCATCGCGTACTTCGGCATCGTCAAGGCCGGGGCCAGGGCGATTGTGTTGAATGCGATACTTAAGGAGAAGGACTACGAGACCCTGTTGAGGGACTCAGATTCCACCTTCCTGCTGACGGAGCATGCCTTTGTCCAGATGCTCGCTGAAGTGCTTCCGAGGCTGGGCCGGATCGAGCGAGTGTTTGAGTGGGACGCCGACGCGTTCCGCTCCAGTCTATCAGGTGTCCCTGATGCGATGCCCGACATAAGCCTTGAGGATGGTGAGGACTGCACCATCGTCTACACGTCCGGCGTTCTCGGGCGTCAGAAGGGTGTGGTGCATACGCACGCATCGTTGATCGAGGCGACGCGCCTGCTGACGCCGCGACTGGAACAGACGGGTGACGATGTGGTGGTGGGCATGATTCCGTTCTTCTATCTGCTCGGACTTGAGGTGGTCGCCCTCATCTCGTTGCGGTTGGGCTCACGTATCGTGCTGCTGCCGCGCTTCTCAACACGCGGCGCGCTTGAGACGGTGGCCCGGGAGCGGGCGACCATGCTCATCGGCGTGCCGGCGATGTTCAATGCGCTGGCGCAGATGGACAGAGAGGCGATTGCGCATTACGACGTGTCCAGCCTTCGTACGGCAGTGACCGCGGGCGCCAAGACATCACCTCACCTGATGGCGCAGCTTGAGGCCGAGTTCGGCCTGACGCTATGTGAGGCATACGGAACGACGGAGGCCATCGCGTCGACATTCAGCGGTGTGCGCGACAGGAGGCTGGGTACCATCGGTACGCCGCTGCAGCAGCATCGTATCGTCGGTCCCGATGGCAGGGATGCTGCTCCTGGTGAGGTGGGTGAACTGCTGGTGCGCAGTCCCACCCTGATGACGGGGTATTACAACGCACCCGAGCTGACCGCACAGGTATTTCGAGACGGATGGTTTCACACCGGCGACCTCGTCTCGCAGGACAGTGATGGCTACCTGAAGTATGTGGAGAAGCTGTCATTCATCATCGTAACCTCGGCGGGCACCAAAATACCGCCCACGGAAGTGGAGGATGTGCTGCTGACTCATCCGGACGTGGCCGAGGTGGCGTTCGTCGGCGTGGAAGGGCCCGACGGAAACCAGATTCCGACGCTGTTCGTGGTTCCTCGGGAAGGCGCGCACATTACCAGGGGCGGACTGCGTGAGTTCTGCGTAGCCAATCTTGCGCCCACCAAGCAGCCGCGGCAGATAGAGTTCATTGAGGCCATACCGAAAACCGGTTCCGGCAAGATCGATCGCCACGCGATGAGGAAAGGCGCGGGGACATCGCTGACCAGGTGAACCGGTTGCACTGGAGTTGGCTGTGCAGCGTGGCCGCGGCGGTTGACTCAGTTGTCCGGCAGCACGGCATGTGCTTCGTTGCTCTGAGGAACGGACAGCGGACCTGGCAGAGGCCGATTTGACACACCGAGTGTGACGCGCCACAATCGCGTCTCGGCAGCCGATCGCGTGCAGCACTGGTTCGGAACCATCTGCGGAATAGCGACCTCGCGGCGCCGGTTGCTGGCGCTCTGGTTGTTGCACGCGCAGTGTTGGGGGCTGCTTCAACCGTCGACTGCTTACGCTGTGCCTTGTCCGACTGTTCAGATTGACGCGCCTTAGATGAGCCTAAATCACGTCGTCCTCTCCATGGTAGCCGCCGCAGCTATCTGTGCGGCGCTGTCCGTCCACGCATTGAGGCGTCGGCGCCAGCACCGCACCGCAGTGCCGCTCTCTCTGATGCTGGCGGCGGCGGCCGTATGGGCCTTGTTCTACGGGCTTGAGTTCGGCGCATCCGGACTGCCACTCATGCGCCTGACGTCCGTGGCTCAGTACTTCGGCATCGCGACGATTAGCGTGCTCTGGCTGGTCTTCGCCGCGCGGTATGCGGGTCGAGACCGCTGGATAACTCGACGCAGAATTCTGCTGCTCTTGATGGTTCCGGTCGGCACGATTGTGCTGGTGGCAACTAACGACCTCCATCTGCTGTACTACGCGACGGTTAGTGTTGGTGTTGCCGACGGGCGCACCTTCCTGGTGCTTGATCCCGGGCCCCTCTATTGGTTGCACGTGGTCTATTCATACCTCTGCCTTCTCTCAGGGCTTGCGCTACTGCTGCGAGTTCTCTTTGAGACGTCGGGCATCGAACGACTCCGCGTCTCCTATTTCCTGACTGGTACGGCGCTGGTATTTGCGGTCAATATTGCCTACG
This sequence comes from uncultured Dehalococcoidales bacterium, assembly GCA_964401175.1. Taxonomy (GTDB): domain Bacteria; phylum Chloroflexota; class Dehalococcoidia; order GIF9; family AB-539-J10; genus SKVJ01. Next base: position 10,505 of record CAYNXN010000012.1, read on the forward strand.
TGATGGGATTCAAACCGTTTGGCTTCCTCGACTTGACCCCGGCCGCGTTTACCGCTGCCGGCGCCATGCTGACCGTTGGCATCTTCAGCGCGAATATCTTCGATGTCGAGCCAATCGCGCTTGATTTCCTCTTCGCCAGCGTCCCGGAGGCGGTGCTGGTTGTGGACGAGCAGGGCGCAATTCTGAGCTCCAATCCCTCGGCCCGGACACTGCTCGCGCGCATCAGCGCGGCGGATGCTGCCTCCCCGGGAGAGCAGTCGGTGCGTGAGAGCGCAGGCGCTCTGGTGGCGATTGATGGGGCTGAGGGTGACGTACTTCTTGAGGGCAGGACGTATCATGTAACCAGTCGGCCGCTGCCGGTTCGTGGTGGCCACCGCACCGCCAGGCTCGTGGTCATGCGGGACATTACGCATCGCAAAGACGCGGAGGCAGCGCTGCGCCGAAGCAAGGAACTGTATCAGTCGCTGGTTGACAGCATCCCCGGAGCAACCTATCGCCGAGCGCTCGATGACTGCTGGACCATGATGTACGTGAGCGCGGGAATCGAGACAATCACGGGGTATCCTGCTTCTGACTTCAGCGACAATACAGTGCGCCGCTTCGTCTCCGTTGTTCACCCTGACGATGTTCCGGTTGCGTCGCGCAGCGTTGATGCCGCCCTGTCCTCGAGTCGCCCGTGGGAGATCGAGTACCGCGTGCTGCACCGAGACGGCAGCGTTCGCTGGGTGTTGGACAAGGGCGCCGCTGCACGAGGTGAGGGAGATGCGATGCTGCTGCACGGTATCATCATGGATGTCACACAGCAGAAGCTGGACCGTGTTGAGGTCGAACGGTCCCAGCGGGAACTCCGACGTCTCGCCACCCACCTTCAGGTGGTCAGGGACGAGGAACGGGCTGCGATCGCGTGGGAGCTACATGATGAGATCAGCCAGGCGCTGTCGGCGGTGAAGATGGACGTCGCGAGGTTCTCCGGCGCCGGTTCAGAGGACAAGGCCTCAGTCCTGGAACAGACGGTGGCATTGCTGGATGAGACGATCGCCAGGTTGCGCCGGCTCTATTCCGGCCTCAGGCCAGGTATGCTCGAGGATCTGGGGCTATCTTCCACGATCGAGTGGCGTACGTCCGAGTTCTCACGGGAATCTGGCATTGCCGCGCGAGTGACGCACCTCGATGACATCGGAATTCTGGAGGATGATTACCTGGTGGCGCTGTATCGCGTGTTCGAGGAGATACTGCAACTCGACGTGCGAGACTCCGGCGCCACGGAGGTCGCCGTCGAAGTCAGACACGACAATGGCCGCGCAGTTGTTCGTGTGTTGGATAACAGGCCGCTGACATCGGGTAGTCCCCTCGAGCACCGGACATCCTTGTTGCACGCGGCCATGCGGGAACGCCTCCGAGATCACGGGGGAGACATACGCGCGAACCGGGATCGCAATGACTGGAACGTGAGCGAAGTCTCGTTGCCGTTGGTTCAGCCACCTGAACGCGGATGACCCTGGCGGCGTTGCCGCGGATCGCGGTCGAGTCATGGGCATCGGAATGCGACCCCGATGGAGCGGATCGAGCTGTACACTGCCGCTGGCAGGTATAATTCCGGACGCATCCCGGCGTACGGCATGGCTTGTCCGTGTCTCAAGCGGCGCGGCTTGTGGGACGTGGCCGTGCTCGCTTCGTTGCAGAAAGAAAGGAACAGGGAGCAGCATGAACTGTCAGCCGATAGGAATGGTCAGATCGCCGGTGACGGAGGGGGTCGATTGCGGCTGGGGGGCGGTGGTGTCCGAGATTCACGTGGAGCGTGAACTGGCGGACGGTCTGGTGGGACTTGAGTCGTTCTCTCACATCGTGGTTGTGTTCCACATGCACCAGTCCACCTGGAAGCCTGACGCGGACCTCGTGCGGCGGCCTCAGGGACGCGCCGACATGCCGGCCCTTGGCATCTTTGCGCAGCGCGCGAAGCATCGGCCGAACCCGTTGGGCGTGACCAGCGTCAGACTGCTTTCCGTTGCGGATAACGTTCTCAGAGTCCAGGGCCTCGATGCAATCGACGGCACTCCGGTGCTGGATATCAAGCCCTACTTCCGGCAATTCGACGAGGCGAGCGATGTCCATGGGCCTTCGTGGGTCGACACCCTGATGTCCGGTTACTTCTAGTATCGCCGGCCTTGCGTGGCAAGTCTGCGGGCTTGAGTCCCGGAGAGACAATGTTCCGCTCTCTGGGGGGTGCCATCGGCAAGTGCTTGCGCTGCGCGTGGCTACTCAGCGTCTTCATGTGTCTAATGGCGGTGCGATGCCCGAGCGCGGTCAGCCGCCAGGTCTTTGACAGACCGGTGTTTGTTTGCTAGAGTGGTAGTTGCCCCAAGTCGCCGGACACGGGGGATACGAGGCAGGACTCCTTGCGGGTGAAGACAACGGAAGTCTTCAGGCCTCCAGGTCGAAGGACGGGAGGACCGGGAGCCGGGGGAGCGCCGCGCCAGTATCTCAATTAGTGTGAGGCCGCTTGGGGCCCTTTGTTTTGTTCTCGCCGGTGTACCGTGACAGACGTCCGGAGTGCACCGATTGCTCTCCTGTGTTAGACTGCCGCAACTTCGCGCGTGGTGGGCTCAGCCGGGTGCTATTCCACCGATTTCACGGCGCCGGAGGCACAGGATGGCACAAGTCTCTCTTGAACAACGCAGCATTACGTACGTCTCAATAGTGCACGGTCTGCTGCACGTGCTCGAGCTGGCGTACGGAGTTGTGCTTGTCGCGGTCGCAGCCGACCTCGGCGCGAGCCTGTTCGCGCTGGGTGTCATCGCCAACGTGTTCGGGTTTGCCTACGGGTTGACCGCCATACCGGTGGGCGTCCTTGCGGACCGAGTGAGTGAGACTCGATTGCTGGCGCTCTGCGCCCTCGGCATGGGGCTCGCCGCGGTAGGCGTCAGCCTGGCGCCCAACACCATTGCCCTCGGCGTCGCGCTGGCAGTGCTTGGCGTCGCTCTCGGGCTCTTTCATCCTGTTGCTTCCGCGTTCATCGCACGCACTGCGACCCGCACAGGGCTGGGGTTCGCGTATCTCGGGACCGGCGGGAATCTCGGACTGGCGCTTGGGCCCATTATGGTTGGAGCGATTGCGGCCGGTATTGGCTGGCGCTTCGCGTATGGTGCTTTCGCCGTTCCGTGTGTCGTGCTGGGCCTGCTTATCGTGAGGCTGCCGCGAAAGATCCGGCCGGTAGCGCCTCAGTCTTCTTCCAGCCACCACGCGGCGGCTTCGGACCAGAGCTTCGCGTCCCTGAAGCCCGTGATGTTCCCGCTGTCGATGATTCTCCTCGCGAACGTGATGAACGGACTTGTCTACCGTGGCGTGGTCACATTCCTGCCTACCCATCTGAGCGCGAATGTAGGGTCGGGCTTCGCGGGGATGGACCCCATTATGCTGGGCGGTTCCTTCACAACGGTGGCACTGCTTTTCGGCGTTGCCGGTCAGTTCACCGGTGGGTTCTTCTCTGACCGCTGGCGTCGTGAGGCGTTTGCATTGATCTCCCTCGGGGTGTCGGCTCCGGCGCTGTTCGGTGTGTGGGGTTTTGGCGGCGTTGCAGTCCTGGCCGCCGCTGCCAGCTTCGCGTTCTTCCATTTCATGAGTCAGCCGGTGTTCAACGCCCTTATAGCTGACTACTGCCCGGATAGCTGGCGTGGCCGGATCTACGGACTCTACTTCTTCTGCGCCTTCGGCGTTGGCTCCTTCTCGGCGAGCGCCCTCGGCTACGTGGCCGAGACACGCGGCATTGCCGCGATATTCTTCATCTGTGCCTTGACCGGGCTCGTCGCTGCGGGATTCCTGGTGCCTCTGCTGATCAGGGCCGTGCGCAGGAGCAAGTCGATGCCAGTGGCGTAGCTCCCGCCCCGGGCGCGCACGGCAGGGACGCGCTCGCCGTGAATCGCTTCAATGAGAATAGACGCTCAGTGTATCCCGTGTTTCATTCGTCAGGCTCATGAGACAGTCTGCAGAGTCACGACCGACCCGTCCGTCCAGTGGCAGGTTGTGCGTCGCGTGTGCGACCTGGCCGCGGGTGTAAGTCCCGACATCTGCCCGCCGCAGTTCGCCGAGATGGTGTATGACGCCATCGCTCACGTGACCGGGAATCCGGACCCGTTCGTGGCCGCCAAACAGCGGGCGAACGACATTGCCCTGTCCCTCGTACCGCGGTTCAAGGCAATACTGGGTACGACGACCGACCCACTGCTGGCGGCAATCAAGTTCGCCATAGCGGGTAACTCGATGGACCTCGGTGTGGTGCGGGAATACGGCGATGTTGGCGCACTCGCGGATTCCATGCTTGCTGCTCCGCTTGGCGTTGATGACTACGCCTCGTTCGTCGATTCGCTGCGGCGGGCAGAGCACGTAGTGGTGGTGGGAGACAACAACGGTGAGCTGGTGTTTGATCGCCTGCTGATCGCGGAGATGCGGCGCCTGAGGTCGTGCCGTTACACCTATGTCGTGCGCGGCCGACCGGTGATCAATGACGTTACCCTGTCCGATGCCATGAGCGTTGGCATGGGGGAGGTGGCGGCGCTCATGGATACTGGCTCGGGTGCTCCGGCACTGGTGCTGTCGGATTCGTCGCCCGAGGCAGTACGATGCTTCATGGATGCATCGATGGTGGTGTGCAAGGGCCAGGGCAACTACGAGGCACTCAGTGACGCTCCCCGCGATGTCTTCTTTCTGCTTGTGGTGAAGTGCGGCGTGGTGTCTCGCCATGTCGGGGCGCCCGTGGGCGTGGCGGTCGTGAAACAGCACCGTCCGAACTGACCGGTGAGGCCGGCGGTCTCCTGCGGGTTTCAGTGTGTTGAGACCGGCCAGAGCCCTGAGGCGCCGTGCGTACGCCGGCGCCAGACCTGAACGGCTTCGCCGCAGAGCGCTGCGGAGCGCCAGGTTCACGGTACGAAACGCCCTCTGCCACAATTCGACTCCGTCTCTTTGGACCAGACATTGCGCTGGGTTCCTTGAACCTCAAATCAGTGGCGCGGCTATGCTGCGCCGCGGAACGCCGAGTGGCGGTGGGTGAATTATGGTGGCCGCCGGATCTGGCGGCATTTGAACGAGCCCCCCGCGTGTCGTCGAACTTCGCCCTCGTTGGGTGTCGCCCCGTCCTGTCCGGCGCGGTGGAGCTGTCCCCGCGCGGTGGCAGCGGGAGGCGCTGGCTACGGCGTCCCGTTGCGGAAGAGCCGTCCGCCGTCGGCCTTGTGTGGGTGGGGCGAGACGCGTATCTCTCAGCCGGCCGAGTTTGCCGCAAGCCGGATCCCCGCCGGCCCGAATCTGCCGACCTCACGTCGCGGGCGGCGTCGCTGTGGTCGCTTTGTCGTGGACGATCGGGGGCCCGAACATATGAGGACCGGCGCTCACCCATGGTGTCAGGCATCGCCCGTGGATCATCCCGAAGGCGGGCTGGCGCCGGGCGTGCGGCCGGCACTGATGCTCCACGTGAGCTGCGGGAAGCGGCCGGGAGGTCGTGCCGCGGCGCCTGCCGCACGCGGATATCACGATGGCCGGGCTCGGCAGTACGGGAGGCAGCGCGGGCGCCTGCTGGCGGAGGTGTTCGCGACGGTTGAACCCTGTCGGACAAGGATGGCTGTAAGGCCGGAGAGGAACGCGCGGCGCGGGTTCGTGGCTGCAGCGCGCGGCGGGTGGCCTCAGGCAGGCCTCGGGTGGATCGTGCAACCGGACGCGTCCGCATCAGGTCTCTCAGATCGTCGGCGGTGAGCTCACGCCACTCGCCTTCGGGCAGGGCGCTCAGCAGCAGTCCGCCCATCCGGACCCGCTTCAGCAGCGCGACCTGCTGGCCGATGGCAGCGAACATCATGCGTACCTGGCGCTTGCGGCCCTCGTGGATGGTGACGGAATACGTGTAGGGCGACTGTCCGACCAGGATCTTCACGCGTGCCGGCCACGTAACCTGACCATCGACCTCCACGCCCTGCTCCAACCGCTCGACATCGGCATCAGTGAGACGACCGGTAGTGGCGACCCAGTACTCCTTCTCGTGTTCAAAGCGGGGGTGGGTGAGCTGGTAGGTGAGTTGCCCGTCGTTGGTGAGAACGAGCAGGCCGGTGCTGTCCTCATCCAGCCTGCCGGCCGGATGCAGCCCCGCTGTGCGTACGTGTTCCGGCAGGAGGTCGAGCACAGTCGGACGGTCGCGATCATCCTCGGTGGTGGAGAGGTAGCCCTCCGGCTTGTTCAGCATGAGGTACACGCGACGTGAACTGGCGCGGGTAACATGCACGCCGTTGACGTTGATGGCATCTACGGCCGGGTCCACCTTCTCGGTATAGGCCGTAGCCGGACGGCCGTTCACTTCAACCCGGCCTTCGTCGATGAGCCGGACTACCGCGCGCCGAGAGCCGTAGCCTGAATCCGTGAGTATTCTGACCAGTGGAACAAGGGTCATAGGGCCAAATCCTTTCCGTCCTTCGGGTATGTTTGACGGCTCTTGTCGCAGGTCCCTAGAATAGCACGTCCTGTGCCTGAGTGAATCGGCGAGTCTGCGTTTCCCTTCGCCTGTCCGAACCGCGGTCTGCCCTGATGTGTGTTTACGGAGGAGTGAGATCATGCCGCAGCTTTCTCTTGGATTCATCGGTCTTGGTTACATGGGGCGTCCCATGTGCCGCAATCTGCTGAAGGCCGGTTACAAGGTGACTGTGTGGAATCGCAGTCGTCCCGGAATTGAGTTCGTGCTCTCGCAGGGCGCCGTTGAGGCCAACTCGGCACGCGAGGTGGCGGAAGCGTCGGATATCGTTGTGACGATGGTGAAACACGGCGGTGATACGGAGGAGGTTGCGCTCGGCCACAACGGCCTGTCCGCGGGCGCCCGCAAAGGAATGATCCTCATAGACATGAGCACGATCGCACCGGGTGAGGCGAAGTCGATTGCCGCGCGTCTCCGCGATTTCGGAGTGCTGCTGCTGGATGCGCCGGTGAGTGGCAGTACTCCGCGCGCCGAAGCGGGCACGCTCTCGATCATGGTTGGAGGACCGAGTGATGCGTTCGAGCGGGCTCTGCCTGTGTTGCAGGTTATGGGCAGCAATGTCGTGCACGTTGGCGAGGAGAACGGCTCCGGCCAGGGCGCCAAGCTCTGCAACCAGATCCTGGTAATGGTGAACCTGCTGGCGACGTGTGAGGCGCTCACGCTCGGGGCAGGGCTCGGACTCGATGTGCGGCGGGTGTATGATGCGGTCAAGGACGGAGCCGGCGGGTCCTGGCAGTTTGAGAATCTTGGAGCCCGACTCCTCGTGGGTGACCTCGAGCCGGGTGGTACCGTGGAGACGGTGCAGAAGGATCTGGACATCCTGATGCAGGCAGCACGCGACCTTCATCTGATGCTGCCCGGCAGTGCTCTGGTACAGCAGTTGTACAACGCGGTAGAAGCTGCGGGCAAGGGCAAGAAGGGTCACCAGGCACTCATAGCCGCGTACGAAAGCCTGTCCGGTGTACACATACCGGATCACGTGGGCGGCGCCTAACCTTCCGTCGACCGGTTACAGCGTGTGGACGGCATCACAGCGAGGGCATTTCACCTCGCTGGCCTTCAGACCGGGAGGGATGCGCAGTCGGGCGCCGCAGGGACAGTCGATGGTGCGGTAGCCGCTACTGTTCCACAGCGCGCTGGAAACCTCGCGGGCGCGGGTCGCCTCTGTGTCGGCGTTGGTCGCCGAGGCTTCAGACGGCGCTCTCAAGGACGTCACCGTCGCGGAGGCGAGGGCGCCGTGGGGCACCACACTGCTGCCGGCGCCTCGAACGCTTCTGTAAGCCACGTCATAGTCTGCCAGCGAGGCCCCTCCCATCGCACGCAGCACCTTGATGCGGTCGACCGTCGGCGGATGTGTGCTGCTGAGATTGGCGAACGCCTGGCCAGCCTTGCGGAACGGGTTGACGATGTACATAGGCGCGGTTGCGTTGTTAGCCGACTTCAATTGAACCGGAGTTGTCGCGATCTTCTCCAGTGCTGAGGCAAGACCTTCGGGGTAACGTGTGTACAGTGCCGCCGACGCATCGGCGAGGTATTCCCGTTTCCTGGACAGCGCGAAGTAGAGCAGACGAGCTGCGATCGGGGCCAGAATCAGCAGGACGAGGCCCACCGCGAGGACAATCACCTGACCCCCGCCACCGCTTGAGTTGCGACTGCTGCGCCTGCCTCCCGAGACTCCGCCGTAGAACAGGATGCGGCTTGCGTAGTGTGCCAGAACCACTATGGTTCCCAGCAGAATGCCGCCTATCGCCATGAGCATGGTGTCGCGGTTCTTGACGTGGCCGAGCTCGTGCGCGATTACGCCCTGGAGTTCGTCCCGGTTGAGCTTCTGCAGCAGTCCGGAGGTCACCGCCACCGCCGCCTTTTCCGGCTTACGTCCGGTGGCGAAGGCATTGGGAGAGGGGTCATCGATGATGTAGACGTCGGGAATCTTCGGCAGGCCGGAGGCTATGGTCATCTCCTCCACGATGTTGTACAGCCGGGGAAAGTCCTGCTTCTGCACCTTGCGCGCGTTGCC
>CAYNXN010000013.1:0-18678 GCA_964401175.1 uncultured Dehalococcoidales bacterium
TCAGGGAGTGGTGCTGGCCGGAGCGCTGCTGGGTTCGGCGGCGTTTCGACAGGGCTTGCGCGTCTCGAGCACCAGCTCCTATGGCTCCGCTGCGCGCGGAGGTGAGTGCCGCTCCGAGGTGGTCCTGACTCACGGCGTCATCGCCTTTCCCTTCGTCACCAGGGCGGACATCCTGATCGCCTTCTCTCAGGCGGCGTATAACCGGTATCTCGAGTGGACCGCCTGTCCCGACGGCATTGTCTTCTACGATGATGCCACGGTACAGCCGCGGACAGAAGCATTGCAGCGTCACATCCCCATCTCGGCCTCCGTCGCAGTCGAGTCCAGCCTCGGCACCAAGCTGGGTGCGAACATCGTGATGCTGGGGGCGACCGTCGCCTCGACGGGGGTGGTCTCCGAGCAGTCGCTGAGAGATGCGGTGGCCGAAGGTTCGCCGTCACGATTCCTTGACCTCAATCTGCAGGCGCTCGACCTCGGATTCCGTCTGGGCCGTAAGGCAGCTCAGTAATCCTGGTCCTGCGGGCAGCAGGACAACGATGCTAAAATCTTCCAAGGGGTTGAAACATGTCTGGACACTCTAAATGGGCACAGATCAAGCGCCAGAAGGGCGTTGCGGACGCGCGGCGCGGCCAGGTGTTCACCAAGCTGACGCGGGAGATCATGCTGGCGGCGCGCACGGGCGGTCCGAACCTGGAGAGCAACTACCAGTTGCGGCTCGTGGTGCAGAAGGCACGCGACAGCAACATGCCCTCAGAGAACATCGAGCGGGCCATCAAACGTGCGGTCGGGAGTGGAGAAGGGGCGAACCTCGTGGAGATACTGTTCGAAGGTTACGGCACGAATGGGGTCGCCGTCTTGATCGAGGCGCTGACCGACAACCGCAACCGGACGGTGCAGGAGATTCGGAGTACACTCACACGGCATGGCGGCAGTCTTGGGGAGACGGGGTGTGTTTCCTGGCTCTTTGATACCCGCGGGGTCGTCACCGTCGATGCGACCGAAGGTGGCGCCGACGACATCGCACTGCAGGCTATCGATGCCGGCGCGGATGATGTGAAGACCGAGGGCGATTACGTGGAGGTCTACACCGAGCCCTCCAGGATGGAGGATGTAAGAAAGGCTCTGGAGCAGGACTACAAGGTGCTGTCCGCCGAGGTGTCACGTGTTCCGAAGACCACGGTTATGCTGGATGACGCCAAGGCCGGCCAGATAATGTCCTTCCTGGATCAATTGGAGCAACTGGACGACGTGCAGCGGGTTTACTCGAATGCCGACTTCTCTGACGCTGCGCTGCAGGGATTCCAGTAGTCTGCCTCAATGCGCGTACTAGGGGTGGATCCGGGAACCGTGGCTCTGGGCTACGGGGTCATCGATGGCGGGGGCACGGTGACACTGGTCGAGTGCGGTGTCTTGAGGGTCTCACCACGCCACTCGGTGGAGCGCCGGCTCTGTGAGATCTACGATGGCATCTGCCGGCTCATAGAATCATCGCAGCCCGATGAGGTAGCCATCGAGGAGCCTTTCGCCGGAGTGAATGTCCGCTCTGCGTTCATGGTCGGGCGGGCCCAGGCGATCGCGATACTTGCGTCAGCCAGGGGAGGCCTGCCGGTGGCGTACTATTCGCCGGCAGAGGTGAAGCGCCATGTCAGCGGTTACGGCCGTGGTGACAAGGATCAGGTACGAACCATGGTCATGCTGCAATTGGGATTGAAGCAACTCGACCAGCGGCTGGATGCCACGGATGCGCTGGCTGTGGCCCTGTGCCATCTGCAGCTACGCCATGCGGAGACCCGCCTGTCCGGACAGATGAGATGATTGCGTTTGTGGAAGGGGTGGTCGATTCGCAGGGGTCCGATCACGTGGTGCTGAATGTCGGAGGGGTGGGCTTCCTGGTGCGGACCACCGCACGAACGGCCGAAGGCATCGGTCCCGTCGGTGGTAAGGCGGTGCTGCACACCTGCTTCATGATCAGAGACGAATCGCCGGTTCTCTATGGCTTTGAGACCAGGGAGGAGCGCGCGCTGTTTCTTGAGTTGATTTCGGTGAGTGGTGTGGGGCCGAGGCTGGCGGTGGCCCTCCTTGGTGCATTACCGCCGTCCGACCTCGCCGCCGCCATCGTGAGCGGCAATACCGCGGTGCTTTCGCGCATACCAGGGGTGGGCAAGAAGACGGCGGCCCGCTTGTGCGTGGAGCTTTCCGGCAAGATGGAAGGCTACGCAGTCGCCGAGGTGGTGAGTGGACACGGTGATGCCGAGCTCATCGAGGCGTTGACGGCTCTGGGATACACTGTGAGAGAGGCGGTTGACGCGGCGCGGCGCGTCGACGTGTCCGCCGACACGCCGCTTGAGTCCAGAATCAGGCTGGCGCTGCGCACACTGGCCAGCCGCTGAGTGCCAATCCTCGGCGTGTCTGCCGGATGGCGCCCCTCTATACTGTAGCGATGCAAAGACGCTTCGAGATCACGTCCGAGTTGCGGCCTACCGGAGACCAGCCTGCTGCCATCGACGGACTGGTCGAAGGCCTCGAACGTGGCTTCCGTGAGCAGACGCTGTTGGGCGTGACCGGAAGCGGGAAGACGTTCACGATGGCGAACGTCATCGCCCGTGCCCAACGGCCAACGCTGGTCATCTGTCACAACAAGACGCTGGCTGCCCAGCTTGCGGCCGAATTCCGGGACTTCTTCGGCAACAATGCCGTCGGCTACTTCGTGAGCTACTACGACTACTATCAACCGGAGGCGTACATCCCCAGCACGGATACGTATATCGAGAAGGAGACGGACATCAACGAGGAGATCGACCGCCTGCGCCACGCAGCGACGAAGTCGCTGTTCGAGCGCCGCGACGTGGTCATCGTCGCCTCCGTATCCTGCATCTACTCGCTGGGATCACCTGAGGAGTACCACAGCTTCGCCTTCCCCGTGGTCAAGGGGCGCGCCATCGGGCTGCAGCGCCTTGTTCGCACGCTGGTGGGGATGCAGTATGAGCGGAACGATATCGACCTGACCAGGGGGCGGTTCCGCGTACGCGGCGATACGCTTGAGGTCTGTCCCTCGTACGAGGAGACCGCGATCCGCGTGGAGTTCTTCGGTGATACGGTGGAGCGAATCACTGAACTGGACGTGGTGACCGGTGAACTGCTGGCTGAGATGGACGGCGTGGACATATACCCGGCTAAGCACTTTGTCACGCCGGACGAGAAACTGCAGACGGCGATGGCGGATATCCGCCTTGAACTGCAGCAGACGTTGACCGAACTGCGCGCAGCCGGCAAGCTGCTGGAGGCGCAGCGGCTGGAGTCGCGTACGAACTACGACCTGGAGATGATGGCCGAGATCGGATACTGCTCCGGCGTTGAGAACTACTCCCGGCACCTGCAGCGAAGGACGGCCGGCAGTACGCCGTGGACGTTGCTCGACTACTTCCCCCCGGACTACCTGCTCTTCATCGACGAGTCGCACATGACGCTGCCCCAGGTGCGTGGCATGTACCATGGTGACCTGGCGCGGAAGCAGGTTCTGGTGGACCATGGCTTTCGACTTCCCTCGGCACTGGACAACCGCCCGCTGAGGTTCGATGAGTTTGAGGAACGTATCAACCAGGTAGTCTACGTCTCCGCAACGCCGCGAGAGTACGAACTGACGCGCAGCAATCGGGTGTGCGAGCAACTGGTGCGCCCCACCGGTCTGCTGGAACCCTCCGTTGAGGTACGGCCCACGCGCGGGCAGATCGACGACCTCATCGGGGAGATCCGCCGGCGGGTGGAGAGAGGCGAACGCTGCCTCGTGACTACGCTGACCAAACGCATGGCGGAAGACCTCAGCGAGTACCTGTCCGAGATGAACGTCAAGACGCACCACATCCACTCTGAGGTGGATACGCTTGAGCGCATCCAGATACTGAGAGACCTGCGCCTTGGCGTCTACGATGTAATCGTCGGTATCAACCTGTTGCGTGAGGGGCTGGATCTGCCCGAGGTGAGCCTGGTGGCCATCCTCGATGCCGACAAAGAAGGGTATCTGCGATCGGCCGAGGCGTTGATTCAGACCATTGGTCGCGCCGCGCGGCATGTGAACGCCCACGCCGTGCTCTACGCAGACAGCATCACCAAGTCGATGCAGACGGCGATCGATGAGACCTCGCGGCGGCGAGCCGTACAGGAGGCGTACAACCGCGAGCATGGAATCACGCCGCAGAGCGTCTCCAAGGCCATCCGCGATATCGCACAGCAGGTGCAGAGGATCGCCGAGCCGCTGCGGGAATACGGCGACCGCCCGGCTACGGCGCGCGAACTGAACGCCCTGCTGAAGCAGCTTGAGCGCGACATGAAGCAGGCGGCGCGCGACCTCGAATTTGAACGGGCTGCATTGATTCGTGACCGGATCGTCGAGCTTCGCAGGGAGTCTCAGGGGCTGCAGCTCTCGGTGCCGGTGGACCGGGGATAGCCCCGTTTCTCTCCCTCCGGGTGGGGCGCTTGCGCCTGCCTGTCCATGCCCCGATTTCGCGAAATCTTCGCATGCGACCTCTTCAATTTGGTCCGAAAAACAGATACAATTATTGGTTCGACACACGAAAGGGGATTTGAATACGTGAGAATCGAAGTTCGTGCCGGTGACATTACGAAATCAGAGGTTGACGGCATCATCGTCAGCCTGTGTGAGGACTCAGAACGGGCTGGTATTGCCACGTCGGCTGTTGTCGCCGTGGACACGCTGCTGGGCGGCGCCATCGGCGCTCTGCTCGATTCGGGAGGATTCAAGGGGAAGCCGAACGAAGTCACGGTATTGCACGCGCTGGGGAATGTTCCGGCTCGCCTCGTGGCCGTCTGCGGCCTCGGCAAGCAGGCGGACGTCTCAGCCGACCGCGTTCGTGATGCGGCCGCCGAAGGCTGCCGGACCCTGCGCAAGCTGGGATGCAGGAGCATAGCGACCATCTTGATGGGAGCCGGCTCCGCACACCTGGATGCTACGGTCTGCGCACGTGCCATTGCCGAAGGCGCAACGCTTGGCCTCTACCAGTTCACGCGGTACAAGGCCTCCGAGGTGCCTGAGGTCGAGTTTGTGCGCATGCTGGTGCGGGACGAATCGATGGTTGGCACGTTGAGCACGGCGGCGGAGGAAGGCGCCGTGTATGCCGAGGCCACTAACCTGGCCCGGGATATGGTGAACGAGCCGGCGAACTACATGACTCCGTCGCGCATGGCGGAACTGGCGCAGGACCTCGCGGCGACGCACGGACTCAGCGCCACTGTCTACGACCGAGATGATATGGTCTCGCTGGGGATGGGCGCGCTGCTGGGAGTGGCGCAGGGCAGCGCCGAACCCCCACGGTTCATTCGACTGGACTACAACGGGGCTGCCGCTGACATGCCTCGGACCGCGTTCATTGGGAAAGCCATCACCTTCGACTCTGGTGGAATCTCCATCAAGCCGTCGGAGGGGCTGGCGGAGATGAAGGATGACATGGCGGGCGGAGCCTCCGTCATTGCTGCCATCGTTGCGCTGGCGCGTCTGAAGGTGAAAGCTAACGTTACGGCGCTCATTCCGGCCACGGAGAACCTGCCCGGCGGCAAAGCCTTCCGGCCGGGGGATATCCTCAAGTCGCTGAGCGGCAAGACGATCGAGATCATCAGCACGGATGCCGAAGGCCGGCTGGCTCTTGCCGATGCCATCAGCTACGCGATTCGTGAGGGGATGTCTCCGCTCATTGACATCGCCACACTGACTGGCGCATGCCGTGTCGCCCTTGGTACGGTCTACAGCGGGGTCTTCAGCAACGATGAGGCGTTGTGCCATCGGTTCATACACGCTGCGAAAAGGGTCGGGGAACGGATGTGGCCGATGCCTCTGGCTGACGAGTACCGCGAATTGAACAAGAGCCCGATCGCGGATATCAAGAACACGGGCAATCGCTATGGCGGTGCGATAACCGCTGCGTTGTTCGTATCCGAATTTGCGGGGAGCGTCCCATGGTTGCACGTGGACATCGCGGGGACCTCCAACAGCACCAAAGACAGCGGCGTGATGGTGAAGGGTGCGACCGGAGTGCCCGTCAGGACGCTGTGTGAGTACATTAGAATCGAGTAGAGGAGTAATGCCGAATCTATGGCCGCCGGTGCGCCGAATGGCGGCAGCCGAACACGTCGATGGCAACGGTATTTGAAGCGTCCAGCTTCCACTTCACTCCACCTCCGCAGCTCACATGGGCCCGCAGGGTGCTGATCAAGCCTTTCGCCTCAGTGCCAGTGCCCTATCCCGTCACCACGAGCCCGACGCTCATCGAGACCATCGTCGCGGGAATCAGGCGCGTGACCGATGCGGAGATACTCATCGCCGACGGCACGCGAAATGGCTCTCCGGTCTATCCGTCCTACCAGGCGCTGAAGTACAACTTCAACCGGGTGCTGCTGCTGGATGTGAAGGACTCAATATTCCTGGAACTCGAGAATCCGTTGCAGGAGTTCTACGCAACTCCCACCTTCTGGGTGCCCAACCTTGTGTTGCGCAGTGATTTTCTCATCAGCGTGGCGCCCTTTCACATCGTAGGCGGGAGCGGCAGGTTCACCATCGCGAACCTGCTTGGCCTGCTCCCGCTGACCACGCGGAAGGGGCATGATCTACCGGAGTACCAGGGGCTCAAGGGACTGGAGATCGAGAAGGTCCTGGCAGACCTGTACTTCACGCTGCCCTTCGACATGGGCATCCTCGAAGCGCGACAGCGCTACGACTACCAGCAGGATATCGATGCCGGTACGACCGCACAGTACGGCAAGATCATCGTGGGCGAACCGTACGAAGTAGATACCCTCGCCGCGCGATTGGTCGGCACTCAGCCGGAACATCTCGCGCTGATCGAACGAGGCAGGCAACTGCTCGTCGAAGCGGACGCGAGTCAGTAGCGTATGTCGAAACCGGCGTACTCGGGCGCCGGTTGCAGCGGGGTGAGCTCGATTCCCACGACTCGAGCGCTGCGCGGGCCTGTGCGCAGCCGGTCGAGCAGCTCGTCAACTGCGGTCACAGCACCACAGAGGACAGCCTCCAGTTCATCGGACCGATCGAGGTTGCGCACGTAACCGGTCACGCCCCGAGTGGCGGCCTCACAGGCCACGAAGGCCCGGAAGCCGACACCCTGTACCCGGCCTCGGACGACAACGTGCAGTGCCTTCGTCGACGAGGTGCGCGACACGCCTGTGTCTCCGCGAATGGTGACTACTCTTCGACCTCCTCTTCTTCCTTTCGCTTCTTTCGTACCACCTCGACGACCGGAGGCGGCGCGAATTCAGCCAGAGGCGGCGGCTTCTTGGCTCCCTTCCTGGGTTTCTTTGTCTCGCGTCGTTCGAAGTCACGTTTGCCCATGATTCACTCCTTCCTTCGCTTTCAGATGGGCCAGGGCGGCACAGGCTGCCGCTGTCTCCGCCGCCTTCCTGCTGCGGCCGGTGCCGCGTCCAAGTATTGTATCGTGCAACAGCGCTTCTGCGGTGAATTCCTTCTCATGATCCGGGCCGACAGCGCTGACGACACGGTATCTGGGGAGGGGCTCACAGTGAGCCTGCAGGTGTTCCTGCAGCATTGCTTTGTAGTTAGGAACCGTGCCATGAGTGCAGGCTTCCTCGATCCTGGACTCAAAAGCACTCAGTACGAACGTCCGTGCTGCAGCGTAGCCCTGGTCGAGATAAACCGCCGCGACCACTGCTTCAAACGCATCGGCAAGGTTGCGGTCCTTGTTCCTGCCGCCGCTCGAGGCCTCCCCCCGCCCCATCTGCAGGTAAGTTCCCAGCCTTAGATTCCTTGCGACTTCCGCCAGTGTCTCGCGCCGCACCAGAGAGGAACGGATGGCGGTGAGCAGACCTTCCCCCGCCTCCGGAAGTCGGTGATACAGCTCCTCGGCGATCGCCAGCCCGAGGACGGCATCCCCGAGGAACTCCAGTCGTTCATTGCTCGCCACGTATGGCGTCGCCACCTCGTTGACACGGCTCCCATGTACCAGCGCCAGGTCCAGCAATCTCCGGTTGCGAAAGGCGATGCCGAGTTGGTCCTCGATCTTCATTTCAGGCGCTCTTGCACATGTGTTGGGCGAGGCGTGATGAACGGAGTCTCACTACGCAGATCTCGGAGTCAACGTCTTGCTTGCCGCATCAACCAGTTGTTCGGCTACTCTCTGTGGTACTCCGTCCCTCGTGATCTCCTCCACCACGCGTTGACGGGCAGCCTGGAGCTTGCCTGCGGCAACACGGACTCCCCGGTCCATGGACGCGGCCAGATCGACGCGTTCGGCGGTGAGCCGCGAGCCCCCGGTCGGCGTGGCGCGTGTCTTCGCGCGCGATTGCTCGAAAGCAAGCTGGGATAACTCGGAAGCAGCACCACGGGCAAGGCCGTCCTGCACCAGGTCGTCCACCATCTGCTCCTTCAGCCTTCGTGCCCGTTCCGTCACGTAGCGCAGCGCCGCATCGTAGGACGACGCGGGATCCAGGTGCTCTTCCGCCGTGTCGCGGTGCTCGGCCTGCACATCAGCACGGCCCGAGTGGAGCGACCTGAGTGCCGTATTGACCAGGCTCGCTGCCAGGTCCCGGGACAACCCGTCACCAGTGACCTCATCGATCACACACTGCCGCGCCGATGTCACCATGCGGGTGACTGCGGCCAGAATCTGCTCCAGTGGCGCGTTCGGGTCGACGCTCTCAAACGATATCCGCCGTGACTGCTCGGCGGCCGGCTCGATCTTGCTCTCCGTGGCCGCGACCCGTCCGCTGCGCGATCGCAGCGCCTGGAATGCGACGTTGATACGCGCCATGCGGACAATGGCATCCGGCGCGGTTGAACGATCCGGGTGGTACTTCTTGGCGAGCGCACGGTACGCCGCGGCGATGACCTCCGGTTCCGCATCAGGGCTCACCTGCAGCGTTTCGAAGTGAACTGAGCTCTCGTTTCTCTCTGCCAAACCCTTGCTGCCTCTATTCCTGCGTGGCTGCAACTCTTGCGGCGCACACTATCATACCGTCACGGTTGTCCGTTGGCCACAGCGGATGCCATCTTACTGCACACACCGGACGACCACAAACGCTTGGTTCGCGCGGTGGCTGTGTGGTATGCTTTCTGCCCGTAGATGTCGACTCGCTGGGGATTAGTCTAGCGGTAGGACGACTGACTCTGGATCAGTTAGGCCAGGTTCGAATCCTGGATCCCCAGCCAGGCCCTCTCAGCAAAGCCACCAGTCGCCTTCAGCTTTCACCGTTGCCTGTGCTGGCCAGACCGACTGATGGGTACGCCCACGATGCAGGCGCTCACGTCGCCGCCAGACTGGCTCAAACGGTCGTACGGAAGCAGTCGGGGGACGGGACCACGTCGCACGGTCAGGGCTGGAATCCCGCCCTGCGGGAACCATCGGCGCGGGCCCGAACGGCCGAGATGCTCGCGACACAGCCTCTGCCGACATCCTGTTCAGAACTCGATCGACCTTCCTGTGGCGGCTGCAGGGAGGTCCCGCTCTCCCGGCTTGTGCTGTGAAGATGTATTGTGGCATCACATCCGGCGCTTTTCCGTGTGCCGGCCGCAACCCGGCAGCCCTCCGCCACGTTGTATCTTTGTGACCTGCAGGCGCGCAACGTATAATCGTTGACGGATTCTACTCCGAAATGGATCTCTCTACAGTTCTGGCAAACGTCTGGACTGCGTACTCAACCGGCTGGGGGCTCTGGGTCTCCGGAGGCATGTATCTCTGGTTTGCCCTCTGCCTCATGTTGATTGCGCGTAAGAGCCACGTATCGGGTTGGTGGGCTGCCTGGATTCCGGTGCTCAACTTCAAGGTGATGTGTGAAACGGGGAAGGCATCCGGCAGTTGCTTCGCTCGACTCGTCATCTCAACGCTTGCTCTGGCGCTCGGCATAGTCCTCTGGCTGCCCCTGTGGATACTTGTCGCCCTCATACTGTGGGCCATTGTCTGGGCAGCCTCATGGGCCCGCATCTGCCATGAACGTGGCCGCTCGCCCGCGCTTGGCCTGCTCAGCCCGGTGCCGGTGCTCAGCCTGGTGCTCTTCGGGGTGCTGGCGTTCGGTGATTGAGCTGTGTCCCGGCCTCTAGTGCTGCGTTTCGGGCCGCGAGGCGTTTCCGAGATGCTTCGCAATAATCGGCTCAAGCATGGTCTTCGGCATTGCACCAAGCTTCTGGTCCACCAGCCTGCCATCCTTGAAGAAGAGCAGAGTGGGGATAGACTGGATGTTGAAGCGCGCGGCGGTGGCGCGATTGTGGTCGACGTCCAGCTTGGCGAATGCGACTCTGCCGGCGTAATCACGCGCCAACTCTTCAATAACCGGCGCCACCATACGGCAGGGGCCGCACCAGACGGCCCAGCAATCGACCACCAGCAGGGGATGCTCGCGCACGGCGGCGTCGAACGTTGCGTCGGTCAGTTCAAGCACTGAGGCGGTGATCTCGGGTGCCGGCTCGGCTGCGGCGGGTTCGCCGCTCTCGAGCGATAGCGAGCCGCCGGGTCGCTCGACGAACTGGATGCGTAGTTCGGACGCCTTGAACGATGCCTGGAGGCTGGCGCGTGCGGTCCTGAGGATGTCCCATCTGCCCTGAGACTCATAGACCTTGAGTCGTTCGAGCAACTCCTCGTCCGTCAAGTCGTTCTTATAGTACAGCCGCAGTAGCTCATCAAGCTCCGCTGCTTCTGCGGCTGCCGCTTTCTCATCTTCGGAGGGAGCGCCAACACGGGCCAGCCTCTCCCTTGCCGCGGGCGAGAGTTCTTTGCTCCAATCCATAGTATTTGCCTCCTTTGGTAGGTATCACGATGCTTCCCCGCATCAGGGAATGATGCTGCCCCGTCAGGGCGGCTATCGTGCAGCACGCATGGATCGCGCACGGCCGAAGCCGAGAAAGGAATAGACGCCGGGAGAGACACGCTGCAGGCATGCAAACGGCCTTAGTTGATCGCCCGGCCGGCCAAGCTCCACATCTCGTATCACCAGATCGCTGTCCAGCGCACCAGGGGTGTCATAAGCAGAGGGCATCAACTCATCGCGCAGGATGACGCGAATGTCCTCCAGCGTGAAGAGACGCCTGCCACGCGAAGAGAGGACCAGTCCGGCGAGGTACGGTCCCCATTGACGGAAGGCATACGTCTCGTCATACACCTCTCGTTCCGCCGGGTCGGTGACAAAAGAGTCACCGAGTTGCTTCTTCACGTCGGCCGCAGTCAGTGCCGGAGGGGGCGTCGCCGGAGGCAGCCCGGGAATGGCCTGAACGGGCGTCGCTGTTTGAGAACCACCATTTGACCTGCTCTTTGCTGTGCCGCCGGCTGAGAGCTCTCGCAGTCGCTCCATCACCCACAGGCGCGCCAGCGTCTGCGGCGACTCATCGAGGTCGCGAGCCAGCGCGCGAAGCTGCTCGGCCCGCGCGACAGGCAGCTCAATGCGCAGCATCACCGAGTCGGGCGCGGTCTCAACTTGTTCGCCTCTTCCCCGGTCGGCAGGTCCGTCGGCGCGTGCGCCCTGAGGGCCGGCGCCTCCGGCCATGCTCATGATGCTGCGGAACATGTAGTCGTCGATGTCGGGCCCGCCGGTATTCTGCCTCGGGGCTGGCCCCGTTGGCGGTACATGACCGAAGGGCACGTCATCACCGGAGCCCGGTATCCCGTCGTACGGTGACCTGCCCGATGGGCGTCTGCGTTTGCCTTTGTCGAACATCGTTTCAGTCCTGGCACCAATCCGTGCCGCAACAGAAATATAGCAGAGACGGTCCGTTTATGGCACCCATGCTCGGGGCCGTCACTTCACCTGTCGCCGAGTGATTGCGCATGTACCGTGCCTCGGAATACGGACGCGACGATGCCGATGACGCATGCAAATGTACAGATGAGGAACGTGGATTGCATCGCATCCACGAACAGGTGTGGCGGGGCGGTTTCCAGGCTTGTCGAGCCCACCTTCGTGGCGATCAACAGAGTGGCGACTCCCATGCTCACGACCATGCCCACCTGGCGAGTGGTGGACAGCGTCGCAGAGGCGAGGCCGAAGCGCGAGGAGCGCACGGAGGACATGACCGCGTTCGTGTTAGGTGAGGAGAACAGGCCCACGCCCAGTCCGAGCAATGCGAGTGCCAGCGCTACCAGCGCCACCGACGTCTCCGCCTCAAGTCGAGACATGAGAAACAGGGCGCAGGCGGATAACCCCATGCCGCTCGATGCGAGTACGCGCGGTTCCAGACGGTCGGACAATCGACCCGCAAGGGGCGAGACGAGAGCCTGGATGACGGGCATGGCAACCAGCACCAGTCCCGCCGTGCTCGGGGAGAGCCCCGTGACGATCTGCAGGTAGAGGCTCAGCATGAAGGTAGCCGCGTAGAAGGCGCTGTAGTTGAGCAGCGCAGCGAGGTTGGACATCGCGAAGGCGATGTTGTGCCGGAACAGTGCGATGTCAATCAGGGGTTCCTCTGCCGCAGCTTCGATTCGGAGCAGCGCCAGCAGTCCGGCGAGACCGATGCTGACGCCCAGGATGCCCTCTCTGGAGGGCATCTGCGTCATGCCGTACACCACGCCGATGAGGAAGACTCCATAGGCCACGAAGCCGTACCAGTCGAACCTGCCGTCGGGCGACTGCGGACGTTGGGTCGGCAACATGAAGCGGGCGCCAAGGAACAGCGCGACGCCCAGGGGGATGTTCACCAGGAACACCGAGCGCCAGCCGAACGCCTGAGTCAGCAGACCGCCAAGCGCCGGGCCGACAGACAAACCCGAGTAGAGAGATGCCGCGTTAATGCCGAGCACCCTGCCACGCTCGCCTGGCCCGTACACGGAGGCGAGAATGGCCACGGAGGTGGCGGCCAGCATCGAGCCGCCGGCGCCCTGAACCGCTCTCGCGGCGATAAGCATCGAGCCGCTCTGAGCCAGTCCGGCGATGACCGACCCGATGGTGTAGATGCCGACTCCGGTGACGAGCACTCGCTTCCTGCCACGCATGTCGCCAAGCCGACCAAAGGGCACCAGCAGCAACGAACTGGTGAGCAGGAACGCGGTGGCCACCCACGGGAGTTCCACCGAGGTCATACGCAGGTCGGCGCCAAGTACCGGCAGTGCGACGTTCACGGAAGAACCCATGAAGGGGAAGAGAAAGGCGGCGCAGCAGGTGATGAGCAGTACGGCGCGTTTCCTGGCGGCTTCCGGGTCTGATTGCGTCACGACACGCCATTATAGAACAGCGTGCTGGTCTGGCGCGTGCCCACATCGGCCCCGGTGTGTCTCGGGCTGTGATGGCGGCTTTGGCGTGGCTGCTGTTTCGCCTACACTGTGCGGTGGGTAGTGGTGGCTCCGCGGGTCGCAACAGTCGTGGCACACGCGTGTGAGCCCGTCGCACACAGGAGATGAAGCCGCATGGCCGAGCGCGATATGGAGAATATGGACGGTCCGGCAGCACGTAACCGACTGCAGTTCGAGACGAGCCCGTATCTTCGGCAGCACGCGGACAACCCGGTTGACTGGTTCCCATGGTCCGATGAGGCGTTCCGCAGGGCCAGCGCCGAGGACAAGCCGGTATTCCTGTCTATCGGTTACTCCTCCTGCCACTGGTGTCACGTCATGGAGCGGGAATCGTTCGCCGCCGCGGATGTTGCCGCTCTCCTCAACGCGTCGTTTGTTGCCATCAAGGTTGACCGGGAGGAACGGCCAGATATCGACCAGGCGTACATGGCGATGGCCCAGGCGGCCACGGGCGAGGGCGGTTGGCCACTCACGGTCATCATGACGCCTGAGGGAAGGCCATTCTTCCTGGCGACGTACCTGCCGAGAGACTCGATGCAAGGCCGGCCGGGACTGCTCCAGTTGTTGCCCTATGTGGCGGAGCGTTGGGCGGTTCCAGCGGAGCGTGAGCAACTGCTGCGTGCGGCCTCGGATATCGTCGCCTTCACCCGACGCATCGTCGCACCATCACGGGGCGGTGGGTTTGACGCCGGCGCCTGGCGCCTGGCGTTCGAGGAACTGGAGGCTGCTTTCGACCCTGCCAATGGTGGATTCGGCGACGCTCCGAAGTTCCCCACACCGGCGCGGTTGAGCTACCTCCTGTGGTACGGTGCAGAGAACCGCGATACCCCCGCACTGGACATGGCCACCAGTACGCTCGACGCGATGCGGCTGGGAGGCCTGTATGATCATCTCGGCTCGGGCTTTCACCGCTACTCGGTGGACCGCCACTGGACGGTCCCGCACTTCGAGAAGATGTTGTATGACCAGGCTTTGCTGGTCGATGCATACCTCGAGGCGTACCTGCTCACGCGCAAAACGCTCTACCTTTCGACGGTGCACGACGTGTTGGGGTACATCAATCGCAGGCTGAGACACCCTGACGGTGCGTTCTATTGCGCCGAAGATGCGGACACGCGGGAAGGAGAGGGAGCCTACTACCTGTGGAGCCTGCAACAGTTGAGGCAGGCGCTTGACGCGGAGCAGCTTGGTATCATCCTGACCGCCGCCGGATTCACGCCGGGTGTGCTGAACGGTGCTGCCGGCCAGTTGTTGAACGAGCACGAACGCTTTGTGCTCGCGCTGATGAATCCCGCGGTTGAGGTCGCCGAGGCGTTGGGCCTGTCACTCTCCCGGGTGGAGCAGGTTATGCGGGAGGCCCGTGACGTGCTGCACCAGGCGAGGCAACAACGGGAGCCCATGTCGGTGGACGACAAGGTGGTGGCCGACTGGAACGGGTTGGCCATCGCGGCATTCGCTCGCGTCGGCAGAGTGCTGCGATGCCGGAAGTACGTCCAGGTTGCTGCAGAGGCGGCCGACTTCGTGCTGTCGCGGATGCTTCCCGGGGATGTCCGGCTGATGCATACGTTCAAGGAGGGAGTTGCGTCTGTGCCCGGCCTGCTTGACGACTATGCGTCCATGGCCAGGGGACTGCTGGAGTTGTATCAGTCGTGTCAGCAGGTGGGGTATTTGCGGTCTGCCCTCGCACTTGTCGACCGGATGGTCGATGTGTTCGCCGATGGCGCCGGTGGGGCGCTGTTCCAGACCGGCCGTTATGCGGAGGAACTCGTGGTCCGCGTGAAGCCGACGTTCGATGGGGCGCTGCCATCGGGCAACTCACTCGCGGCCACCGTTCTCGCGGTCGCCGCGCGCATCACCGGACGCAACGACCTGCAGCGGGCAACCGAGGGTCTGTGCAACGAATTGGGGGCCGCAGTGGTGGCGGCGCCGGGCCAGCACACGAGCCTGTTGATGGCGCACCGTCTGCTGACTGCTGACTCCCGGGTGACCGTGATCACCGGCGCTGCGGCTGCGGCAGACACGGAGGCGTTGCTCGGCGCTGCGGCCGATGTCTATGCCCCGGATAACTTCACCATACTGGTTCCCGCTGGCGCCGGCGCTCGAGAGGTGGAGGAACTGCTGCCGGTGGCGCAAGGCCACTCGCTGATCGGCGGCAGGAGTACGGCCAATGTGTGCACTCGTGGCGCCTGCCTGGAGCCGGTTACAGAGCCGACGGCACTGAGGGGGCTCCTGGTCCGGAGGACGTGACTTCGCAGGACACCGCTGCGGGCGGGCTAGCTGTTGGCGGTCCCGGCCTCATACTCATGCCACGCTTGCATGATGGCCGTCGCGGGAATGACGCCCTCGCGCAGGACCGTTACGGCGCCTCCACTGAACCGAACGACCGTGGACGGTCTGGCCTGCTGCGCCTGGCCTGCATCGAGGATGTAGTCGACGCTGGAACCGAGCTGCTGCCGTACCTGCTTCGCATCGATGGCCGGGGGAGAGCCCGTCCGGTTCGCGCTCGTGCCGGTTATCGGCCCGCCGAAGCGCTCGATGAGACGGACGCAGATGGGGTCGTCCGGCACCCTGACTCCGACGCAGCCATCCTGCAACAGCGACTCTGACAGCGGGATCGTGGTGGGCAGTACCAGAGTCAGTCCGCCCGGCCAGCTTCGCTCCGCCAGATGCAGTGCGAATGGGTCGGGCGCGTTCACCACATCGGTGATCCGGCCTATGTCGGAGATCAGCACCGGGAGCGGAGTACCTTTGGGCCGGCCCTTGATCTCATAGACGCGGTCCACTGCCGCCGGGTTGCGGATATCCGCACCGAGGCCATACACCGTGTCGGTGGGAAAGGCGACCACACCGCCCTGCCGCAGCACCCTGACGGCGTCATCTATCTGGCGGTCGTAGCTATTGGCTACCAGCATTCGCATCCACATGCAGCACAGCATCGTGACAATAAGTCTAGCAGGATGCCCGTTGGACTCGAAATGGCAATGACGTATGTCCCCTGGCTCAGATGCTGCGTCAGTGCGACGTTGCGCGCATCCGCCGGGATGTCGGGGCAGCCTGACCGCAAGGCCTGCCCTGTGGTAACATGACTGCCGCAAGCGCATCTCGGTGATGGCGGACACCTACACGACGGTGACCTGCGACCGGGTTCAGCGGGTGATTCTGGGTTCATGGTTTCGCAGCAAGACGATTCGATACACGCGGCCGCTGCCATGCTGTTGGGCAGCCGTCACGCCGTCTGTCTGACGGGCGCCGGGATGTCGGTGGAAAGCGGGATTCGCCCCTTCCGTGGACCCGGTGGTGTATGGACCGAGCATGGTGAACCCCCGCTGGATGACTACCGCCGCTTCGTCTCCGATCCGGCCGCATACTGGGGGCAATTGCTGCAGCCGGAAGGCTACATGCGTGACCTGCGGCAGTCACTGGAGCATGCCGTGCCGCACGCAGGCTATACGGCGCTGGTGGAGCTGGAACGACTGGGCGTCATCAAGTACATCATCACGCAGAACATCGATGGACTGCATCGCAGGGCGGGAAGCCGTAATGTGGCCGAGATTCACGGCAGCTACGTGTTGTGCCGCTGTGTCTCCTGCGGCGGACGAGTGTCCCGTGAAGAGGTTGACGTGTCCTCGCTCCCCCCGAGATGCGGGTGGTGTGGTGGCATAATGAAAGAGGACGTGGTGGTGTTTGGCGAGCCGATACCGGAGGATGTGAGCCTGACCTGCATGGAGCAGGTGGAGCGCGCCGACTGCATGCTGTTGGTTGGGACTTCGGCGTACGTCTTTCCCGCGGCTGGTTTCCCCAGAGAAGTGGCGGACGCCGGTGGCGCGCTGATCGAAGTCGGACCTCATACCACGGAGATATCCAACCTCTGCGATGTGGTGATACGCGGCACGGCGGCGCAGGTGTTGCCGGCGCTCGCGTCGGAGGTTATGGCGCGAGTGCGGTCAGAAGCGACAATGGATCTGAACGGAACGTAACATGGCGCATAGAATCGAGGTTGGTGTTCGAGAGAATCTCATCGAGCCACGGGAACAGGGAGTGCTCGCGGGCATTCGCGACCTTGGCATCGCCGGCATCGAGAGGGTTTCCGTTGTGGATGTCTACTGGCTTGACGCCTCGCTCTCTGAGAGTGAACTGCGCGACGCCGGCAGCGGAGTGCTGTCCGATCCGGTGGCGCACGTGTGTGGCTACGATGGAGAGCATGTCCGTGGCTTTCCGCCGTACCTCCGTGCGCTCGAGGTGGCCTACAACCGTGGCGTGAGCGATCCCCTGGAGTTCACTATCCTGAAAGCGCTGCGCGATCTGGGGTTGGGCAGAGTGCAGCGGGCGCGAAGCGGCGTACGCTACGTATTCTACGGCAGCGCTACGCCGGACGAGCTCGATATCATCACCCATCGGCTGCTGCTCAACCCGCTGGTGCAGCACGTGGTGCAGCCGGGCGAGGATCTGTTTCCGACGGAACCGACGTACGAGTTCGCGCTGCGGCATGTGCCGCTGGGAGAGGGGAACGCCGCCCCGGGAGCGCTGTCGGCTTCATCCTTCGGCTTCTTTCCGGAGGAGTTGGAGGCTATCGTCCGGCACTACTCTGCCCTCGGTCGCAACCCGACGGATGTCGAGCTTGAGACCCTGGCCCAGACGTGGTCGGAGCACTGCGTCCACAAGACGTTCAAAGCCAGGATAGCGATCGACGGCGGGGTCATCGACAACCTGCTGCGCAGCACTATTGCGCGTGCCACACACGCGCTCAACAAGGAGTGGTGTCTCTCGGTCTTCAAGGATAACGCGGGCGTCATCGACTTCGATGGCGAGAACGCCATCTGCTTCAAAGTTGAGACTCACAACCATCCCTCCGCGATCGAACCGTATGGTGGCGCTGCGACCGGCCTCGGTGGAGTGGTCCGGGATGTGCTCGGCACGGGGCTTGGCGCTCGCCCGATCCTGAACACCGATGTGTTCTGTTTCGCCTCGCCGGAAACGCCCTATGAAGACCTGCCGGCTGGAGTGCTTCACCCGCGCCGCGTCTTCAAAGGCGTGCGCGCCGGCGTTGCCGACTATGGCAACCGGCTGGGTATCCCCACGCTGAATGGCACGTTGCGCTTCGATGAGCGCTTCATCGGCAATCCGCTCGTGTTCTGCGGCACCGCCGGCATCATGCCGCGTTGGGCGGCGCAGATGGGCAGACAGCAGCCCGGCGACCTGGTGGTCTTGCTGGGGGGTAGGACGGGGAGAGACGGCATTCACGGCGTCACCTTCGCATCGGAGAAGCTGGATGACACCTCCGTCACCAGTTCGCGCAGCGCCGTGCAGATCGGCAATCCGATCGTCGAGAAACGGATGATAGACGCGCTGATGCAGGCACGCGACCGCAGGCTGTACCGGCGTATCACCGATTGCGGCGGAGGCGGCCTCTCTTCGGCCATCGGCGAGA